>NZ_JAVJRX010000111.1:0-47889 GCF_040219735.1 Coleofasciculus sp. G1-WW12-02
CAACCCCAGAACAAACGTAAAAAATATAACCAGAACAGAGGGTCATTTTTGCCCCTAAATGCTAATAGCGAATGCTTCGCCCAACCCCAGAACAAACGTAAAAAATATAACCAGAACAGAGGGTCATTTTTGCCCCGGCGACTAGAAGTCGCGGCTACACAAACAAAGTCCGCCTTCGCGGACTGGACGATAAAGGAGATAATCAACTCGAATATCGTATTAGACGGACATAATAGCACCCAAACAACGAACCAAGGACAACGGACAACGGACAAAAGACAGAGGACAAAGCTTCAATTTTCCTTAACCTTAGCGTTAGCAACTGTCTTAACCTTGCCAACGTTAGCCACAGCCCAATCACCAAATTTACGAGTAGTCGTTAATAGTACTCAGGATACAATTTCACCCGATGAGTTGCTCACATTACGGGAAGCGATTGAATTAACCAATGGTGACTTGACGGTTGATCAATTAAGTGATATTGAAAGGACGCTGGTTACGTCTTCTGAACAATCCTCCCGAATTGAGTTTAGTTTACCCCCCCAAGACACCACGATTTATCTGAATGAATTATTACCGCCCTTGGCAAGTCCAGGACTCGTGGTGGATGGGACAACGCAACCGGGTTATGATGCGACAACATCGCCCACGGCGGAAATTGCTATTCCCCAACCGATTGTGACGATTACCCCTACACCGGGTCAATCGATTTTGCGGGGATTAACGATTGTAGCGGATGAGGTGACGGTGCGAGGCTTGAGTATTTATGGCTTTAAATCCGTAAACGAGGCAACTTTAGCCACCCCTCCGGCTGATATTTTTATTTCCCATACTTCACCGCCCCCGGATATTAGTCAGCAACAACAGCCGAATTATCGGTTTCCTTTTTATCCTGATGATATTCCGCCCAAAGATGTGAGAGTTGAGTTCAATTGGTTGGGAATTCCTCCGGATGGGGAAATGCCCCAAAATCTGTCTGCTTTTGGGGTGTATGTGTTTAATAGTTTAGGCACAACGGTTTACCGAAATCGGATTAGTGACCATGAAGGAAGTGCGATTATTACCTCCGTGCAAGCGAATAACTTACAGGTGAGCGAAAATATTATTGTGGGGAATGGCATTGAGGGAATGCCCGATGCGATTCGCTTAGAAGGGGTGATTGATGATTCGCAAATTACCGGAAATTTGATTTGTGGCAATGATGGAAGTGGCGTGTATTTGTTTAAACCCGAAGGGGCGGTGCAAATTCGCGATAACCAAATTATTTTTAATGGGAGACGCCTGCGACGGGCGGCGGTGTATTTGATGGGAAATAATCACCAAGTTGTGGGGAATCAAATCGCCTATCAACCGGGACCCGGTGTGGTGGTGACGGCTTATCCGGATAGCGATCGCAATGTGATTGAAACCAATCGTTTTGCGGGGTTGGAGGGGTTGAGTATTGACCTGAACGCTCAGCAGCATCTGGAACCGATTCATTTCCAAGTCGGGGATGGTCATAATCCCCCCCGTACTACTAAATACCAACGCCAGACTACAGGGAACAATGGGATTAATGCCCCTCAATTTGTCTCCGAGGAGTTCTTGCAGTTGGGTGATCAGATAGAGGTATTTGGTCAAGCTGAACCGGGTTCAACAGTGGAACTCTATCGGGTGCGGGAACCCGCCGAGAGTTTCTATGGTCCGTTGAGTGAACCGATTGGTAGTACGATAACCGATGGGGAGGGTCAATTTAGCGTTACGCTGACTGGGTTACAGCCTGGGGAGACAATTAGTGCGATCGCAACCACTTCCCAAGACGGGACATCAGAACCCGCCCTGAATGCGGCGGTGAAGTTCTCCGATGGTACAGTTGTGCCGAACCCAGAACCATTACCACCGGTGATACCTCGATGTCTCAGCCAAACCACACCTCCACCACCCCCCGCAGAATTCACTCCACCCGTTCAACAACCCCTGACGCTGCGGGTTCCTCGGAATATACATTTTGCCCTAGATCGTTCCGATATCTCTCCAGAGAGTGCGGCGATACTGGATCAAGTGGCGGCGGTTCTGCAAGAGTATCCCTTCCTAACTGTTGAACTACAAGGACACACTGATCCTCGCGGGAATGTCGCCTATAACCAAGCGTTGGCAAACCGTCGGGCGTTAGCGGTGCGGAATTATCTGTTGCGTCAAGGAATTGCTCCAGAACGCATGACGATTCGATCATTTGGCGAAACCCAGCGCCGGACAACGGGTAGCGGCGTTGTGGATTATGCACGCGATCGCCGAGTGGAAATTATTTTCCAGGATTTGAGAGGCTTGGAGATTATTTTTGAAGACCAAGAAACAGACTTACAAATTGAACCGACGGGAGGGGGAAGATAATGCTGATTTTAGATCCATTGCTCAGTTTCTGTTGGCTAATTGTCGGGGCAAGGTTTAGTGGTAAAAGCGTTCCCAACAAGGGCATCAATACTGCCTGAAAGAAACACCTGTAGGGGGTATTTAGGGAGCGGTCGCCTTATCTAAATCTCAGGGCAATAGCTACTCCATTGATTGGGTCGCTTAATAGATTCCGTCAAGAAGCAAAAGACCTGATAACCCCTTGTTTTTAAAATATACAGCTAATTGAAATTTGCTATGCGTCAGAAGAAAAAACCTAGACTTATTCATAGAGATAAATCGCCGTTTTCTGGGTTTAGACAACGCTGGATTCGATTTATCGCCTTAGTCATTTATGTGGCTAATTTTGTCACGTTTTTAGGAGCGCCACCGCCAGTTTTAGCGCAAACACCATTCCCCTGCGATCCCACACTCTATATTAGTCAAGCAGAAGGAGCACAAGACCCCACTGGACTCAACCGACTGATTACGAATGTGAGTCCATTTAGACTAGAGGGCATCGGTGGGGCTACAGCACGGTACAATGCTATAGGGTTTAACGTGCAAGATGGCTTTATCTATGCGATCGGTCCAGATCCGGTTGATGGGGCTTTTCCGGTTTTCCAAATTGATCAAAATGGCGCTACTGCTCAAATTGGCTCCATTCCTATTGCTGGAACTAATATTCCAGCAGATACTCGATTTATTGCCGGAGATATTGATGACAGGGGTAATTATTACGTCTACTCTCCCCCAAATGGAGTCCTGGCTAGGCTAACTGTTTCAGAAAATTCGGTAGCATTTAACTCTTTCACAACAGTGAATGGTGCTCCTAACTTTGCCGACATAGCTTTTAATCCAGTAGATGGGAATTTCTATGGCTATGCCAGGAACTCTGTAGGTACTAACGTAGGTCGGCTTGGATTCTTTCCACGAGTAGAAAACTTAAATAATCCCCTTAATGTCACATTTTTCAGTATACCATTTGAATCACCAGAGTCCTTTGGAGCGATATTTTTTGATGCGAGTGGTCAGTTATTCGCCTATCAAAATGATATTAATCCTCCGGGCCAGCCAGATGCTAATGGAGTCTTATACAGTATTGATGTTGGGGTGAATGGTATGGGTGCAGGTGAATTTATACAACGCAGTGTAGCTCCAGCCGTTAGTCAAAATGATGGTGCTTCCTGTGCCTATGCTCCAGTTGTCCAGAAAACTGTTTCACCTACAGAGGTGACGGCTGGAGATATAGTAACGTATACCTACCGATTTATTAACCGCAGTTCACTCGACATTACACGGGTTACCTTTACCGATAGGCTTCCTTCTGGTACTGCTCCTCCTGACGGACGCACATTCTCAAGAATAACCAACAATGTAGGATTGCCAATTAACGGTGATATTACTGGGTTAGGCACTAATGAATTGACCATTACAGGTATAACGGTTCCTAGGAACTCAGAACCAACACTGGAGATAGAAGTTCAGATACCCCAGACTCTAAATATCGATTTGCCAGGTACATTCCTTAATCAAGCTACCATTGAAGGAATCGTGGGTGAAATACCCCCCAATCTTCCCGGTGTACCAACGACAGCGGTTTCTGATTTTCCAAATTCACCGGAATTCCCCGATCCAACACCGGTAACGGTTAATCCCAACCCAGTTAACTTAGTTCCCACTAAGACAGTGGAACCCCTCGATAGCAATGGGAATGGTGCGGCTGATCCGGGTGAAGAACTGCGCTACACGATCACTATTCAAAATACAGGTACTGATACAGGTACTGGAACATCAACCAATACCATTCTCACCGAAGACATTCCCGCGAATACCACGTATGTCCCTGGTAGCGCTACATTAAATGGCAATCCGATTCCTGATGTAAATGGCACACTACCATTCGTGAGTCCCACTGGGGGTTCCGTGGGAAATATCGCTGGAGGAGAAACGGCTACAGTTACGTTCCGAGTCACCATCAACGATCCCCTACCCCAAGGCGTCACTGAGATTAACAATACAGCGACGGTGACTAGTGACCAAGTAAGAACACCCGTACCATCAGATGATCCCAATACGCCAGGGAATCCCAATGATCCGAATATTCCAGAAGACCCAACAAGCGTTCCTATTGGCGGCGGAACGCCCCCTGTAGCGCCTGTAATTAATAAATCAGTACGTTTCCTCAGAGATAATGATGGGAATTCAGCGTTGACTATTGGTGACGATGTGGAATATACCATTATCGTCCGCAATCCCAGCAATACTCGCACCATTAATAATGTGGTGGTTAGCGATATTGTGCCGATTCAGGTTCGCATACTGCGGGATGGTTCTAATCCAATTGATATTGATATCGACGTCCCTGATGATATCGACGTCCCTGATAACTTAGGATTTGCCCTAGCGCCAACATTGCCCAATACAAGTTTTGATGGCACCGGTGAACCTGTTCAGTTTACCAATGGTGGCACCCTACCTCCTAGCGCACAAGTGACGATAACCTATAATGCCAAAATTTTACCGGGTTCATCCAGTCCCATTACCAACCAAGGGTTAGCCAATTATGCGGGTGATGGTGGAACTCCCGTCCGTTCAGATGCTAGTGATTCTACCAATCCTGATGAAGAAGGCTCTGGAAACAACCCTGGAAACCCGCGTCCTGTTAACCAGGGGGGTGATGTAAACCAACCTGCGGGGGGTCCAGACGACCCAACGATTCTGAACTTTGTCTCACCCGTCAATCCAGCCGGAACCAAATCGGTACGTCTATTTGAAGACGTTGATGGTAGTGGTTCGATTAGCACCGGAGATATTCTGGAATACACGATTACCTATACCAACAACGATCCTCAGACAAACATTACCAACTTCCAGGTAACAGACACAATAGCTAGTGGTTTAAGCTTTGTTCCTGGCAGTTTGGACATCAATGTCACCCCTGGGACAACGGTGACGGCTAATCCCAACTATAACGGCACACCTCCTACCAACAATGTCCTCAATCAACAAAACGACAATTTAGCTAGTGGTGGTGGTCAAGTTGTATTCACCTATCGCACACAAATCACCGCAGGTCCTGGAAGTTCGATTACCAACCAAGCCGTTGCTAACTTTGAAGATAATACCGGGACTCGCTCTGTACCGACTGATGCCATTCAAAGACCTGGAGATTTACCGCAAACTAATAATGGTGGTGATCCTTCCGATCCCAGGTTCGATGACCCGACGGTGTTGACAATCGAAGAGCCAACGACGCCCACGCGCCCAGTCGCTAATAAATCAGTGCGTTTCTTGAGAGACAATGATAACAGTGGTAGTCTCACCATCGGTGATGATATTGAGTACACAATTATCGTCCGCAATCCCAACCCGACTCGGACTCTCAATAACGTAGTGCTGAGTGAAATCCTGCCGATTCAGGTGCGAATCTTACGCGACGGTTCTAACCCAATTAATCTCAATAGCGGATTTTCCCTTGCCTCAAACCTACCGGTGAGTAGCTTTAACGGCACAGGTAGCCCGATTCGGTTCACCAATCCCGGAACATTACCGCCAACGGGTGAAGTCGTTCTCACGTTCAACGCCCGGATTCTACCGGGGGCGGCTAATCCAATTACTAACCAAGGGCTGGTCAACTTTGACGGAGCTGGCGGAAATCCCGTCCGCACCGACGCCAGTGATACCCGCAATCCCCGACAGCCAGGTTCTGGGGATGAGCCGGGAAACCCTGATTCTGTAGGGGAAGGGGGTAATGTCAGCCAACCGAATAATAGTCCCATCGACCCCACGATTCTCAACTTTGTCAGCCCTGTAACTCCTACCGGAAGTAAATCGGTGCGTCTGGTTGTCGATGCTGATGGGAGTGGAGCGGTGACCACGGGTGATACCCTGGAATATACGATCATCTACACCAACCCTGGAGCCAATGCTCCGATTACGAACGTCTTAATCACGGATCAAATCGAAGCCGATAAGGTGAGTTTTGTGACCGATAGTTATAACTTCCGGCGTACTGATGGCAGTGGACCTGCCGGGAATACTACAGTACAGGGGAATCCCAGGTTCAATGGCACCACGGATCAAGACCTGAGTGATCCCAATAATCGAGGACAACTGGGAACTGGCGGCGGTCAAGTCATGATCATGTACAGTGTCCGTGTCACCGCCGGGGCTGGCACACAAATTCAAAACCAAGCCACAGCCCAATCTAATGGCGGTTCTGTCGAGTTCTCTCTCACCGATGCCCTTTCGGGGTTAGGAGATGATGGCACACCAGATTTGCCCCAAATCAATGATGATGGAGAAAATCAGGGTAACCTTCCCGGTACTGGCGATGATGAGCCAACTATTGTCACAGTTGGTAGTCCTGGCAATCCACGTCTGCGGTTAGTCAAGCGGATTACCACTATCACCCGAAATGGTGCACCGATTAGTGGTATTGACTTCAACAGCTTTAACGATGACCCAGCTAACCCCGATGACGATGCAGCCGGTTGGACTCAACGTCCGCCTGTGGGCATTATCCAGTTAGGAGCGGAAAATACCCTGCAAAGCGGTGATGATGTGGAATACACGATTTACTTCCTCTCCGACGGTGGGAGAACCGTTAACGGTGTTCAGGTTTGTGACGCGATTCCCGAAGGCACAACCTTTATCTCGGATAGTTTTTCACCGGGTGAAGGGATTTTGTTGAATCAAGCGGGAATTGATAACCGTCTAACTAATGCCTTAGATGCAGACTTAGGCACATTTTTCGGAGAGTTGACCCCAGTCAATACGTTCTGTCCCAATCCCAATAATCCAGATGGATCAGTATTAGTTAATGTGGGAAATGTGTCAACAATTAGCCCAGATAATATTGGCTTTGTCCGCTTCCGCGTCAGGATTGATTAGATAAAATCAGTTAAACCACCCTCTGTAGGGGCGCGACATGTCGCGCCCCTACAGAGGGTCTGTGGGTAATTGACAATTGACTTATTCTTGATTAGAATTCACTAACTGTGGTTAGTAAATCGCCACTCTAGGAACTCAGCCAATCAGCGTATTCATATTAAGAACTTTTACGGAGGTATTCACTTAGGGATTTAGTCGATAATTAGAATAACCACCAAAACCTTTATAGATGCACTGTCCGATGATTATACCGTCTCTCCTGATTCTCGCGATCGCTCTCGTCGCCGTTTATATTCATACCCATGTCACAGAGGAATTGGTGCAGGTAGGGGCAACGATTATCGCTTTGCTTTGTCTGGTGTTGAATCTGATTTTAGCGCCACTAGCGATAAAATTTATAATTGTCGGGGCGATTTTACTCACAGCAAAACGGACTTCATTAGCGCTTTTTAACTCGCTTCTCCAGTAATTCGTCCTTTGTCATTGGTAAGGGATTGAATGTTGTTTATGAATTTTAATATCGTTGAGTTGATTTAGCGATCTACTCAAAGGGGCTATAGGATAGTTCTACCAAGTTTAAGGGAATCTCGATCATCAATTCTGTTCCTTTCCCTAGACTAGAAACACAACTAATATTACCGTTGTGTTTATCCACAATAATCTGATGGCTAATGGCTAACCCCAATCCTGTACCACTTCCGACAGGCTTGGTCGTAAAAAATGGGTCAAAGATATGCTGACGCACGTCTTCATTCATCCCACATCCGTTATCAGCAATGCGAATAATAATACATGGGGACAGTTTTGACCCTTCAGGACTTTCGAGGGAACCTGGTTTTGAGTGTTGAATTAATTCCTTTGTCTCGCTTATCCTATTGGTGGATACTTCAGTTGTGATCTTAATCCATTGGGGTTCGGGTTGGTTGCTTAAGGCTTCAATGGCATTATCTAAAATGTTAATAAATACTTGATTTAGCTGACTGGCATAACAGTTAACTTGAGGGAGTTGACCATACTCTTTGAACACGATGATTTCCGGACGATTCCCTTCGGCGCGGAGTCGGTTTTGTAATATAAATAGCGTATTATCTAAACCTTCATGGATATCCACCTGTTTTAACTCGGCTTCATCTAATTTTGAGAAACTTTTTAGCGATCGCACAATCTGTTCGATGCGTTGAGTTCCCAACTGCATGGAGTTGATCAGCTTTGACCAATCTTTGATGAGAAACTCTAAGTCGATCTCGTCACTCAGTTGCTGAATCTCTGGTGTGGGACTGGGGTAGGTTTTTTGGTAGAGTTGCAGCAGTGCGAGTAATTCTCGGAAGTATTGACGGGCATAAGTCAGATTGCCAAAGATAAAGTTAGTCGGGTTATTAATTTCGTGTGCCACACCTGCAACCATGCGCCCTAAACTGGACATTTTCTCGGTTTGGATCAGTTGGGATTGAGTGCGTTTTAATTCTTTTAAGGTTTGTTGCAATGCCTGAGCTTTTTCCCGTTCCCTGGTTTCAGACTGCTGCAAGGCGATCTCGATTTGTTTGCGATCGCTAATGTCTCTATGCGTCCCACTCATCCGCACGGGTAAGCGATTCTCATCCCAAGCGACCACTTTACCATAGTTACAAATCCATTTCCATGTCCCGGATTTCGTCAGCAGTCGATAGTCAAATTGGTAGGGAATTGAGCAGTTTTTTAAATGCGCTTGTAACAGGTTCATCACCCAAGGTTTATCATCGGGATGGATCAGGTTTTCCCAAGTGCTGATATCTGTAGGAAGTTCATCGGACTCATACCCCAACATATCACTCCAACGCTGGTCAATATAAAAGTCTCCCGTTGTGATCATCCAATCCCACAACCCATCCCCAGAAGCGTTTAACGCAAGCTGCAAGCGTTCTTGAGTCTGGTGCAAAGCTTGTTGCGATCGCTGGCGTTCAATGGCAATTGTGGCAAGATAAAGGGTTTGGGCGATTAAGTCTTGATCGAGATCGGTTGCTGTCTGCGGTTGGTCATAATACCCACCAAAAGTCCCCAAAACTATCCCATCACTCGACAAAATCGGCATCGACCAACAGGCTTTAAGTCCGTAGGATAATGCCAAATCCCGGAAATTTACCCACAACGGGTCGTTGGCAATATCGGATACAATGACAGTTGCCTTACGATAGGCGGCGGCACCGCAAGAACCAACATCTGCACCAATCGCTAGACCATCGATGGCTTGTGTGTACTCTTCGGGTAGACTGGGGGCGGCGGCGAAGTGCAATTTACCCTGTTGATCCAGCAACAGAAACGCCGATCGCATTTTTCCCGATTGTTCCTCAACGAACCTCGCCAAAGCGTCCAGGATGTCTGGGAGAGGTACATCAGAGGCAATCAGTTTCAGAATCTGGTTCTGTCCAGTCAGCAGCATCTCGGCATGTTTGCGATCAGTAATATCCATCGCTGTTCCGAAGAGTCTGATCACTTGCCCCTGTTCGTTTACAACAGGTTCACCTCTTGCCTCGACATGGCGCACTTCACTACTTCCCTGATTCCCCCTAGGGAGAGATTGCACATCAGCAGCATGGGTTTTACCTCGGATAATGCGGAAGTCAAGATTATACTTTATCCCCTGTGCGATCGCGCGGTCTACGGCGTTTTTCCACAGGTCTCGATCTTCTGGATGAATCGTCCCCAGCAGTTCAGCATGGGTGGGTTCACCCTGTTGAAGATCACGTCCCCAAATGTGAAACAATTCCTCTGTCCAAGTCATTTTTCCCGTAGCCAAATCACAATCCCAACTGCCAATATGGGCAACTGTCTGGGCTTGTTTTAGAGAGGCTTCACTATGGCTGAGTTTTTCTTGGATACGTTGGCGTTCTACTATCTCTTGTTTCAGTCGGGTATTTTTAGCCAAGAGTTGTTTGGCTTGGGTTCTTAGACGCAATTGATGCTTGACCCGCGCCATCACTTCTTGAAGCTGAAATGGTTTAGAGATATAGTCTGCCCCACCCACTTCAAAGGCTTTAACTTTATCGAACCCTTCTTTCAACGCGCTGATAAAAATAACCGGAATATCTTTAGTTTTATCATCTGCTTTCAAGGATTGACAGACTTGATAGCCATCCATCTGTGGCATGACAATATCCAGCAAAATCAAATCGGGGAGATTGGCTTTGGCAGCTTTGAGCGCCAGAATGCTACTGGGGATAGTCCTGACTTTGTACCCTTGCTTGGATAACATATCGGTTAACAGGTACAAATTAGCCGGAGTATCATCTACAACCAGGATACTGCCTTTGTTATTTGTCCGTTGTCCTTGAGCATTCGTCATTTTTCCTTTGTCTTATGTCTTATGTTATACTCGCGAAGCGCTAAGCCAGCTACGTCCTTTTTTTCTACCCAGGACTAATACAGCGTTGGGGCGTGGGGCGACTTGCTCAACATTTCAGAGAAGATAAGGTGCATCCTCTTCTTTTGTAACATCTTATTATCTTTTATTAAAATAATGCCGCGATAATGTAAAGAGTTGATGAAGTTTTTCTCAAGATAGGAGTTGCTACATTAGGTTGGGAAACCCAGGTTCTGTCTGCCGTAGCCTCCTATACATTGATTCCCCTTAACTCCAACAATTTGGGCGTAGACGGCTAATCGTTTCTCCGACTTGGGTTAAAACCCAAGGCTAAAAGCTGAAGTCGTCTTTAGACGACTGGATAAGAGTTTGATACAAAGTTGCATTCAAAGAGATAACTTTCTCGTCCCCTGCTCCCCTTATCTACTACGTTTGAGCGCAACTCTGTATGAGTTTATTTTAATTCAACTCCCATTTAAGTTTGAACGATCGCGTAACTCCGAATCTGCCAAGGTGCTATCCTCAAGGCTTGCAGCGTCGGGGACTCTGGAGACTGATCCACAGGACGTTCTAACAAATCCACGGAAGCATCTATCGCCAACCCTAAATCACTATTTAACAAGAATTCCGCTTCCTTTCCCTGACATTCATAACACCGCAGAATCCACCGTTGTGGATTATCTTGCGATCGCTTAAACGCAATGATCACTAAATTTTCCGCCGATAACTCCAGCAAGGAACCCCCAGGGGGCAACGACTTAACCCCCTCTGTCGCCGTATCTTCCAGCCTGACGACTTGCAGGGGGAAATTTAACTCATACCCTCGCTGAACGGTTCTCGCGGCTTGCCAAGTGTCCGAATGAGGATAAATGGCGTAAGTGAAGTGGTGAATTCCGCGATCGGCATCGGGATGGGGCCACATTGGACTTTTGAGTAAAGTTAATCGGAGTTGAGAGGGTTGGGCGTCATAGCCGTATTTACAGTCATTGAGTAAACTCACGCCATAAGTTTCATCACCCAAATCCGCCCAACGCAATGCTGGAACCTCCCATTTGGCTTGTTCTGCGGGGGTTTTGGGTTTGGTGGGGCGTTGGATTGCGCCGCAGGGAATCTCATACGTGGCGTAGTCGGCTTCTAGGTTTAAGGGGAATGCGGCTTTGACTAATACCTGGCGTTCCTGCCAATCTACGGTTGTGGCTATTTTAAGTATGGGTGAATCTGATGTCAGGATGTAGTCTTGGCAAAACTGGGATTGTCCTAATTGGCGAATAACTTGAAGACGCGATCGCAGGTTTCCCTGTTCTAGCCATTGAATCGATTTCAGTTGGGTTGGCGGTAGGGGATGCTGATAATAATTGGGGTCAATATTCCAGGCGTCCCAATATTGTCCTTTGTCTTCAAAGGCTTGCAGTTGATTTCCTGCACCGCTTAATATTTCTCGCTGGTTTTGTTTATCAAAGATGCTGCTTAAGTCGCCAGTATTTGGATCGACGATAACTCGCAGGTATTCATTTTCGAGGATAAATTCTTTATTGGGATTGGGGTTATCGTTTTCTGGGGGAGTATCAGTGGGACAAATCCAGACTATTTTATAGCCGATTGCGGGGATGTCTTTAGCCTGAAATAGCAGATGGGTTTGTCGGGGCTGGTTTAGGGATTCTTGTTTGGCTATTGATGATAAATTTTGTTCAAAACTCGCCCTGACTAAGGTTTGGCTGGGGATTTTTTCGCCGTCACTATCGTATAGTTGCCAGGTTTGATTGTTGGTGATTGGGAACTGTTTTTCCAACGCAGAGGTTCGCAGAGGTTCGCGCAGAGGGGCGCAGAGGGAGATAGTAATGAGTTCTGAATGTTGCCAGTTGAGGGGGTTGAAAATGATTAGGGGTTGGGCGTTGGGGTGGGGGGGTGAGGGGAGGGTGATTTGGGACGCGATCGCGCTTAGGGATTCGGCTATAATATCTTGGGTTACTGTCTCGACATCCTGCCATGCTTGGTTGGCTTCAACGAATACTTCTGGAATGGAAGTTCCGGGTAAGATATCGTGAAATTGATTAAACAGAACTTTTTTCCAGGCGGCTTCTAATTGAGATTGAGGATAATTTGTCTGGGTGATTAAGCTAGCGAGAGAGGCAAAGAGTTCGGCTTGGTAAAGTAATCCTTCACAGCGACGATTCCAGCGTTTTTGATCAGCGTGGGTGGTATAACATCCGCGATGGAGTTCTAGATAAAGTTCGTTATTCCAAATCGGATTAGGAATTGAATATTTGTCCGGGTGGGTGTCACTATTATCGTTTTTTGTTCCCCTGATGTGACTAAACCCGCCCCCGGAGACGCGCCGTGGCACGTCTCTACACATCATCTCCCTATCTCCCATTTTTTCTAACTGATGTCTCAGATTCTGCAAATACTTCAACGCGGTGGTAAATTCTAAATTGGGGAAGAAGGGAGACTGTTGCCAACGCTGTGCCACTTCTAACATATCGCGGGTGGGACCACCGCCATGATCGCCTACACCAGGTAACCAAAATACATCCTTAATCTTTGTTTGCTTTTGCCAATTAATCCCATAATTTGTCATGGTAATTGGATTGGTATCCATGACTCCGGTTATATTGGGCGGCGACATTAAACTGAGAATTTTAGTCCCATCCGGTGATTGCCACCAAAAGAGGTGATAGGGGAATTCAGTGGTGTCATTCCAATGCAGCTTTTGGGTAATAAAATAGTTTATTCCCCCTTTTTTAAGAAATTGAGGTAACTGCCAATTAAAGCCAAAACTATCCGTTACCCAGGCAATTTGAGTAATTTTACCGAATTTTTCTTGGGTATAACGTTGACCATAAAGAATTTGCCGGACAATGGATTCACCGTCAATTAAATTTAATTCCGGTTCAACCCACATCCCCCCAACAATTTCCCAGCAACCTGCCATCACTTGTTGTTGTATTTTGGTAAATAAGTCGGGACGATTCTGTTCTACCCAGGCATAAAGGGCGGGTGTAGTATGACAATAGGTTAAATTAGGAAAATCTTGCTGTAAACTGAGAACAGATTCAAAGGTTCGCACTGCAACATCCCAGGTTTCTTGAGTAGACCATAACCAAGCCATATCTAAATGGGCATGACCTAATAGGTGAAATGTGGCGTTAGGGGTTATATTTTTGGATAGCAGAGTTTGGCGCAATTGGGTTAGCGATCGCGTAAACTGATCGCCATGGGATACCCTCTGCCAGTCAATCTCAGCCACAGCAGCAGCCAGTGTTTCTAATTTTTCTGGTGCAAAGGCGGTTAAATAGTTCTGCAATACGGTTAATTCATCAGCAACAAATCCAGGATCAATCGAATGCGTTGATTCATAAATACAGAAAGACCGCATTAAGCCGCCAATATCATGACCCGGACTCACTAACCGCAACATGACGGTAATAGTTTCCCCAGGACTAACGGCTGAACTTAGGAAGACTCTATCTGAAGAATCAAATAAGTCTCCTTCTTGGACTAACTCACCATTAACAAAAATCTTGGCATCTTCCGCCCACCAGGTTAGCGCTAGTCGTAAGGTTAATCCAGCTAAAGGATAACCTTGTAAATCCTGGGGAATAACAAATTGTTGACCGAACCACATAACTTGGTGTCCGGCTGACCAGATAATATAGCCTTTATCATTGAGTTCACTACTTGACCCCTTGGCAAAAATATGGTTACTTATCTCCTCCAGAGGTAGGTCTTCAGACCACAGTTTCCAATTAGTCTGCACATTCACCTGAGTCAAGGCGCGGAGTTTAGCAATAGATTTAGACAGGAAGGGTAAGGAGGACATAGTAATGGATGATAAACGTTAATAACTAGCAATTAGGATTAAGAAATTTTTAAATAACAAAGTACCTGTCGCATTAATCAGCCTTGGGTTTAAACCCAAGGAACCAAAAGCTTGCATTCGTCTTTAGACGACTGGATAAGAATTTTAGTCCATTTTAATGGACAGTAGCTCTTAGCCCGGAGTTTGAACTCCGGGCGGATGATTAAGTTTCTGGGAATCTTGTCCCCGGGTGCATGTCACAGTATGAAATAATAAATGAGTCATCGCTGCTTCTGCTTGCATCACTATGTCTGCTTCTACCCCAGGTCGCTACCGCAGTCGATTGTTCAATCTTATCAATCACCATTCTCGCCGATTCATCGATCGCGGTGAACGGGCAATCCGAAATCTGAAAGTAGCTGCAGTTTGGGGAACGCAGATTCTCCTCTATCCTATATATATGGTTGTCCAAGGCAGTCTCACGGCTGTTCGGCAACTTTCGGCAGAGGCAAAAACGGGATGGACTCGATTAAAAGCTTTGACCCAATCCCAACCGTCAGAACAACCGCCTGCTGTTGATACCCCGATTCAACAGGTTCTCAAGCAAGTTGAAACTTTACTTCTACCTGAACCATCTCAGTCACAACTCACATCTTGCACCATTCTCAATAGGGCGGTTAAAACCGCAGCTACACAAACGAAACCCGCCTTCGCGGGTTCCCAAATCCTTGTTCCGCCAGTCCGCGTTAACGAAGCTTACCGAAGGTTAGGCGGACTGGGTTTGTCTAGCTGCGAATTCCATTCGCCAAGGCTTATTGGAATAGACATAAATAAAATAACCGATACCTCATCCCCGAATCAGAATATTTCCACATCCTCACGGGTAGAAATTCAAGGCGTAGCCACCCTCCTCTCCACCCGAACTCTAGTTCTCGTTTCCGTCGCTAATGAAATTCTGGATATCCTCACCCCAGAACAACAGCAAAAATTAGCCGCTAAAATAAGCTGGGAACTGGCTACCCTGTATCGTCAGTGGCGTTTAGTTGATAATTTAAAGACTTCTGGGGTGCAACGCCAACTCACTCACTTGGCTAAACCCTCTCTCTTTCTCCCCTTAAGACTATTCTGGCAACTCATGGCATGGGTACAAACCAGTCCCGTTGCGATCGCGATTAATCTCTTTGGTGAGTCTACCTTCTCAGAACAGCAAGAACCGACTGTTGCGATCGCATCTGGCGCCAAGAGCCCCCAAAACCTTGCCTATTCCTGGCTGAAACAATTTGCACCGGGGGGAACATTAGCCGCTATAGATGATACTATTGCCCAATGGGAATCGCACCCTTTACAGACATCCAATCACGTTGCGATCGCACTCCGTCAACGTAGCCAAACTCTACTGCAAACCTTCAAAACCTCATTCATCACCTATCGAGAGCCAGCTAATCCAACCGAGACATCAGAATCTCACCCCTTTTGGCTGGTAGGATTAATTTACGCCGCGATCGACTACTTTTTTAGTCAGGGTAGTTCTCACCGATTCCGCCAACAAGAAGCAACCTCGATTAACCCCACCGAGGATATTAACCAACGATTCACTAACTCAACCGCTTCCGTAACCCTTCCGGGGACAGCATTCTCCTATACGAATGAACCCGATCCGTGGTTAACCTGGGATGATTTATTTGGCGATCCAGAACCCACTTCCACACCGAATCCTTTTGTCACTGATTCCATTTGGCTGAAGGGAAAACCGCAACCCAACCCAACCCCACTTCCCCCAGGGTTTACACTCAAAAAAACTGCCATCTGGCAAAACTCCATTGGTGCTATTCTCCAGCGTTTAAGTTTCTCCAAAAAACAAAAAAAACTGACTGTAACGGCTCGAAAACAACCAAAGGCACAACCGCCTCAACCCCAGAGGCAAAGGGTTAACCCGACAAGCCCACTTTTCTATCCAGTTCCATTACAAAATTCATTAATTACGGGATTATCGAATAATTCACAAAATCGAGTATTTGTCAAGGTATCTCCGGCTACGTTCTTAGAGCAAACTCCTACAAATTCTCCTACTCTATTAACCCATTCAACCTCTCTAACACTCAACACTCAAAACATTCCAGAACAACCCATTCAGCATTCCCCAATTAGTGATATCGAACCAGCACCCGACTGGATTGAAACTCAAGCAATTCCCACAGGGTATGTTAAACACCCCTTAGAGGAAATCATGGAATGGTTGGATGTGGGTATGCTTTGGCTGGAGGAGGTAACAATTAAAGCTTGGCGATGGGTGCGACGGCTTGTCGTTAAAAATAAAGGGTAAATCGCCTTTAAACCCTTACTGTTCCCTGTTAAGAGTTCCCTAATCTCAACCGTTAACTTTAATTGTGTCCACCTACTCATTGGGATTATAGGGTTCTCCCTGCGGCAAAAATTGTTGCGGCGGTTAAATTCAATTCCGGAAACGTTTTTGAGATAATTTTGTCATCGCCTCGAAATTGGCGAATTTGATATTCATCATCAATCAGTTCGCATACCGTCAACGTTGGCTGCTTGGGAAAACCAATATGGCGACGCCCTCCTAAGCCAAGATAGTCAACAATCCAGTATTCTTGGATGGTTAAGGCTTCGTAGTCGGTTAATTTATGACCATAGTCATCGCGCCAATTGGTACTCACGACTTCAATAACTAATGGTACGGATGAACCTTGGGTAATCGTAGAGGCTGGTTTCCAGAGGGGTTCTTCTGGAATAGCCCTTTGATCCAGCACGACAATATCAGGTTTATAGCCCATGTAGAGGGTTTTGGGTTTGATGGTGCAGGTTCTGGGTAAAAAATAAGGGCGCTGCTGACGGCGTATCTCGAAATTTAGTTCGGCAACAATGAAGGCGATAACTTCTTCATGATCACCCCTAGGGTTCACTGCAATAATTTCTCCGTTGATCAGTTCGTAAATGCCGCCGTCTTCAGGATATAGGTCTAAATATTCTTCAAAGGTCAAAGGTTGAGACTGGGCTTGAACCATAGTACTTACTGTCGCTGGTACTCGTACTTGGCTAAAGTATAGTGTATCAGGGTTATCCGAGATTAGGTTAACCGTCTGCCTGGTTGTCCCATAGATTGAAAAAAACCCCCAGTTAGGGAACTGGGGGAAGTCGGCTACAAAAGAGCCTTCCATCCTTGTCGAACTCGATGATGTCTCTAGATTATGCAAACAAAGTGAAAAACTAGTGAACGCCAAAAAAAATACCCCCGCCATTTCGGTAGGGGGTGGGTAATCACTTCCACATCAGGGTAACAACTATGATTAAATCTATCGAACAATTGTGAAGAAAAGGTGAAAAGTCAAAAAAAACTCAGATCTCGGCTGAGGGGGCATAAATATAAAGGAGCATAACCCTTTATAAATTTTCTCTCTTCCCTAAAATTTTACTTTTGATTTCGATAAAGCAGCCACAGGAAATAGAGAGCGCCAAGCGAGTAGGACGATTTAATTTTTTTCCCACCTGAATCGCGAGGGGAATCTTGCTTCAACCTTTACGAAGTGGAGGTAAGCCGTAGGGGGATAGCAGGAGATACAAGGGCTAAATGCCCGAAGTATTTCCAATTATTTCCCGATAGGTGGTAAAATGCTCGCCATGAAACAAGTTCTCACGATAGTTGTAAAGCTTCAACCCACGCCTGAACAGGTTGCCTTCTTAGAGGTAACCCTTCAGGCGTTTGCGGATGCATGCAACTACGTGAATGAACATACAGACCCTAAGCTGACCAACAAGATTGCCATTGTGTCCCTAACCTACCGAACCATCAAGAACGAGTTTAACCTCGTGGCAAATATGGCTGTTAGGGCTTGTGCAAGAGTATCGGCTAACCGTAAGGTGGCTAAGTTAAAAGGCAAACCTGTTAAAAGCTTTGCCCCAACCAGCATGGACTGCGATAAGGACTTGTTTCGACTTCGTGAACACGACTGGACGGTAAGCCTTGCCACCATTCGCGGTAGAGAGCGAGTTGAATTGACTCTGGGTAACTACCTCCAGAGGAAAACTCAAAGGGAGGAACCCAACTTCCGCTCAATTGTGTAAGCACCAAGATGGTCGCTTCTACCTGCACATTCAGATTAAGGATACTCCTCCCGATCCCCAAAATACCGATAAGGTAATTGGTATCGATTTAGGGCGTCGCGACATTGCCGTTACGTCCGTTGGGGAGAAATGGGACGGCAAACATATCCAATCAGTGCGAGAAAGGAAAGTCTTACGCCAAGTGGCAAGACTTTCAAATGTGGGCATTGTGGTTGGCATGGAGATGCCGACTTTAATGGAGCCAATAATATTGCACTTGTGGGGCTGTCTATAAACCAGCCTGGAGGCACGGGGCTCTCGTGCAAGTTAAACAGAACTCCCGAATGTGTTCAGCTTAGCTTGTTTGATAGCTTCAGGGCTACTGAAAACCCAGACCTCTGCTCTTAGCAAGTCTGGGTAGTTTATCTACTGATTTGAAGCCGCGCTGGTCTAGTTTTTCGGTGGCAATTCCCTCACCCAGCGACCCATTGGTACACACATCGGCGTCCCCGCTACCGGGTCAGGCACAATCCGACAGTCCAAACCAAACACTTCACGCACCATCGCCTCCGTCACAACTTGCATTGGCTCTCCTTGTGTATAAACTTGACCCTGCCGCACGGCAACCAGATGATCGGCGTAGCGACACGCCTGATTCAGGTCATGCAGTACCATAACAATCGTCCGCCCTTCGCTCTGGTTCAACTCATACAGCAAATCCAATACCTCGACTTGATGCGCCAAGTCTAAGAACGTTGTTGGTTCATCCAATAGCAGAATTTCCGTATCCTGAGCGAGTGCCATAGCAATCCAAGCTCGTTGCCGTTGTCCACCAGAAAGCGTGTCCAGTACTCGGTCTGCTAGTGGGGTTATCCCTGTAATGAAAAGCGCCTTCTCCACCAAGATTTCATCGTCTTTTGACCATTGCTGCAACCAGTTTTGGTAAGGGTAACGACCCTGAGCGACCAAATCTCGAACCGTCAACCCCTCCGGAGCTACTGGACTTTGGGGGAGAATTCCCAGTCGCTTCGCCACAGCTTTTGTTGAGCGCTTGAAAATATCAGTCCCGTCTAGGTAAACTGTACCTGCACAAGGCTTGAGCAACCTCGCCAGTCCCCGCAACAGTGTTGATTTACCACAGCCGTTGGGTCCAACCAAAGCCGTAATCTTCCCGACAGGAATTGCCAGGTCGAGGTTCGTGATCACTGGTGTTCCATCATACGCCAGAGAAAGTCGGCGAGTTGACAATAAGCTCATTTTATGAATAAATAGGGTCATCGCTTGCGGTTGCGAACCAGCAGATAGAGAAAATAAGGGGCACCGACAGCGGCGGTAATCGCACCACAGGGCAACTCGATGGGCGCAAAGAGTACCCGTGCCAACCAATCAGCCAGCACAATAATTAGTCCACCCATCAGTGCTGCTGTTGGCATTAACCCTTCGTGGTTGGGTCCAACCAACTGACGCCCCAAGTGCGGTGCCATCAATCCCACAAAGCCAATCGTACCCGCCACAGCCACAGCCGCGCCCGCCATTGCCGCACTCATTAGCAATAGCAAACCCCGCTGCCATTCCACTCGCGCCCCCAGTCCTCTGGCAAGGTCATCTCCGAGGGAGAGGGTATTCAGTGGCATCGAAAGCGCCAACGACAGGGGTACAAACACCGCCAGCCAGGGGAATAATGCCCCGACATGCTGCCAACCCCGTCCGTAGACACTTCCCGCCAGCCAAACCAATGCCTGACTGACACTATTAATTTCCCCCAATGTGACCATTAAATTCGTCAAAGCCCCTAGGATAGCGGCTATTCCGACACCGACGAGAATTAACCGGATGGGAGAACTGCCCTTATCCCAAGCCAGAAGGTAGATAAAGATGGCAACAACCAACGCCCCAGCAAAGGCAGACAAAGGTAGGGCAAACAGCGGCACATCTGGAAATAAAACGATTAAACTGACAGCAGCTAAACTCGCACCCGCATTCACCCCAATGATGCCGGGATCGGCTAAGGGATTGCGTGTCAGTCCTTGCAGAATCGTCCCAGAGATGGCTAATCCTACTCCCACCCCAAAGGCGACCAACGTTCTGGGCAACCGCAGCACATTTACAATAAAGGCATAGTCGGGGTTAGCCGTCGGCAACCCCACAATCGTTTTTAAAACAGCCAATGGTGGGATGGGATATTCCCCCTGTCCCACATTGATAACGATCGCCGCGAGAGTAACCAAAACCAATACGAGTAGTACGGTTGGCACTCGCCGTTCTATACGGAACGATATAGGCAATAGTCGGGGACGAATAATCAGCCAGCTTTTTCTCATCGTCTCACCTTGAACCGCGCTAGATAGATGAAGAACGGAGCGCCCACTAGAGCAGTCATGACACCCACGGGTAGTTCTTGAGGACTAATCAACACCCTGGCAGTGATATCGGCGACCAAGAGTAAGATGGCACCAAAAATGGCAGAATAAGGCAGAATCCAGCGATAATCAACGCCCACTAAGAAGCGGACGATGTGGGGAACGACCAGACCAATAAATCCAATCGGACCAGCCGCCGCGACAGCGCTCCCTGCCAGCAAAACCACACTCACGGCGGCGGTTAGTTTCACCCATGCGGTTTGTTGACCCAAGCTTTTAGCAACATCGTCACCAAGGGTTAGGGTGGTCATTTGTTTCCCTAAGGCAAACGCGATCGCTAATCCAATACCGATGTAAGGCAGCACTTGTAAGAACAACGTGAAATCCCGACCCGCCACCGATCCAGCTAACCAGAAGCGGATTTCATCGAGGGTTTGTTGACTAAGGATGAGGATGGCAGTTGTGAGTGAGGACAGTAAGCTCGTCAATGCCGCACCCGCAATCGTCAGGTTGAGTGGAGTCAGTCCTCCTCGACCCAGAGATCCGAGCAAATAGACGGTGATTGCCGTAACACCTGCCCCCCCAAAGGCACACCAGGCATAGACACTCAGGGAAGACGAGCCGAAGAGGAAAACAGCAATGACAACTGCCATTGCCGCACCCGCATTAATGCCCAGGATTCCGGGGGACGCTAAAGGGTTGCGAGTTAATCCCTGCATCAGGGCACCTGCCACCCCAAGGGCGGCACCCACTAGCATGGCAATCAGCGATCGCGGCAATCTGACTGTGCGGATAATCAGGTGGTCGGTAGAGCCATCAAAGTTGGTTAAAGCTGCATATACAGTGCTAAAAGAAATATCTGCGACACCACTGGTAATGCTTGCCACCAAGCTGACTAGCAGAATCAACAGACTCAGTGACAAACCCACTGGGAGTAAAAGGCGCGATCGCACCCTACTTTTCCCTCTTACCGTAGCACTCTCACTTGCCAATCGCTTCTTCCTTCAATCAACAATTATTGCCATTTCAACTAGAAAGGGTTTAGATTTTAGGTTCTAAGTCTTAGAGAGTTTTAAGTTATGAATTATGAATTCATAACTTTCTATCACCTATTCCCCATTCCCCATTCCCTTAAAAAGAAAACTAATTTTGAATCTCCCCATTTTCCCACATTCCCTCCACACGGGTTCCGTCAGCAAAAATATAGACACCTTCCCCCTGCCTTTGTCCATTGCGGAATTCTCCTTCAAAGCTATCCCCACTGGCATAGTTACAGACAGCTTTGCCGTTTAACTGACCCTCACTGAACTGTCCTTCGCAGCGATCACCATTAGCAAACGTATAAATTCCAGTGCCGTTGAACTTACCGTTACTAAACTGTCCTTCGTAACGATTATCATTGGCGTCGGTGAAAACACCTTCGCCATTAAATTGACCGTTACTGAATTGACCTTCGTAGCGGTTTCCATTAGCGAAAAAGTACACCCCTTGACCCTCGGGTTTGCCGTTACTAAATTCCCCTTCGTAGCGATTGCCATTGGGATATTCCCGAACCCCTTTGCCATTGAACTGACCATTGCTAACAGTTCCTTCGTAGCGCCCCCCCTCAGAGAAGGTGTAAACTCCTTGACCATTCGCCTTACCATCACTCAGTTCACCTTCATAGCGATTGCCATTCGCATAGTCGCACACCCCCATCCCATTAAGACTACTGTCTTGAATTTCCCCTTCACAGCGATCGCCATTAGCTAAAATAAAGGCTCCCCTACCGCTGGGATTGCCATCCGTAAACTGTCCCTCATAGCGACCGCCATCAGCGCTAATGTAGGTTCCCGTACCGTTAGGCTGACCATCCTTAAACTCCCCTTCGTAGCGATCGCCATTTTCGTACACCCGGACACCTTTGCCATTGGGTTGGTCGTTGCTAAACTCACCTTCATAACGACCGCCATCAGCAAAGGTGTAGATGCCTTGACCTTTCTTGTTACCATCTACAAAGTTTCCTTCATAGCGATCGCCATTCGCGTATTCACAGACGACTTCACCGTTGAGGTTACCGTTGCTCATTGCCCCTTCGCAGCGACCCCCATCGGGTAAGGTCACGACACCTGCTACTGCGATCGCGGGATTGAGAACATGGCTGGCAATATCTACGCTTGAGGCAATGAGTAACGTTATTCCGAATCGTCCGATTGTACGAAGCATTAGACAAATACCTCCTTTATTGGAATAGATGGGGCTAATTGTTGAGTTATTTTTAGGAATTGCCTCTGGCATTGGGTTACATTCTTACTCTTTCGGTTCGGGAGGGGGTACTTCTTCCACCTGTTCTTGGCGTTCCCGTTCAAGTTGTTCCTGGCGCTCTTGTTCTTGGCGTTCCCGCTCTAGCTGTTCCTGACGTTCTTGTTCTTGACGTTCGCGTTCGAGTTGTTCCTGGCGCTCTTGTTCTTGGCGTTCCCGCTCTAGCTGTTCTTGACGCTCTTGTTCTTGACGTTCGCGTTCGAGTTGCTCTTGGCGTTCTTGTTCTTGACGTTCACGTTCAAGCTGTTCCTGACGTTCTTGTTCTTGACGCTCTTGTTCTTGACGTTCGCGTTCGAGTTGCGCCTGACGCTCTTGTTCTTGACGTTCGCGTTCGAGCTGCGCCTGACGCTCCTGTTCTCTTTGCTGGCGTTCGCGCTCATTCTGTTCTCGACGTTCGCGAGCTTGGCGATCACGCTCAGAGCCTGGTTGTGTAAAGTTAATATTTACTGTGACGGTAACAGAGTTTCTACCTTCAGGTTTTGTAAACTTCATCTTCCTGGCGGCTGCCTCCGCTTCTTGCACAAATTGGCTACGGCGAGTACCGTCAGTTTCAACCCTAAGCGCTCGCGCATTCACTACATTACCGTTTCTATCCAGCTCAACATTGACAGGGACTCTGCCTTCCTCACCTTTTAAAGAGGAGTTGGGATAATCGGGATTGCACCCACTAATACAACGCAATACCCTGCCTCCATCTTCAGTTCGATCCCCCCCGGGTTTTGGTCGCGTAGGAGCTGAGGAATTCGTTGCCACTTCTCCTGGTACTCCAGGATTAGCTATTGAGTCGCCCTCACTTGATGAAGCTCGTTCGCCAGAACTGCCACCGCCCAAGCTTTCTCTGAATGGTTGGGAACCCGAAGAAGAACCTGAAAGCGGTTGGGAACTACTGCTTGGTCGTGTGGGGGCTGAGGGATTGGTCGCCACTGCTCCTGGTGAGCCAGGGTTAGCAATATCACTTAAAGAATCTGTCGATGGGGAAAAACTATCGCCCAAGCGCTCTCTAATGTTTTCGGTAATCTTTGACGCATCAGAAAGTATTCCAGAAACTCCTCTGGGTCGTGGGGGAGCTGAGGGATTTGTTGCCACTGCACCTGGGGGTGTGGGGTTGGCTTCAGAGGCGTCATCATTGGGGGGCGCTGTTGATTCTGTCGTCGTTGGTTCGCTTAAGCGTTCTCTAAGTTTTTCTACGTCTGAGTCAGTCTGAAGCGGTTGGGAATTTCTGTCTGGGCGTGGCGGTGCTGAATTATTAATGGCTACGGGTTCAGGTGGTGATAGAGCCGGGTCTGAGGGTTCACGAATCGGTTCTGAGGGAGGTGTAACAACGGTTCTGCGTTCCCTTGTCGGTTCAGTGGGTGGCTCTACTGAGGTGGGTGCAGGTGGCGTTACGGCTCTTTGAGGTGTTGCTGGTATAGCGGGTACGGGTTGCTTGACGGGTTTTTGAGGCAAAGCTTCCGCCCGTTGCTGCGGTTTAATTGGCTCTGGTATCTGCGTTTTTGTCGGTTGCGGTGGAGTTGGGGTTTCAACTGCCTTTGGTGTTGGCTTTGGCTTTGGAGTCTCTTTTAGAGGTTGTTCTTCTGCCTTAGGTACTTCGGGTTCCTCCACAAGTATGATTTCAATGGGGTCTTCGGCAAGTTCTGGTCTTGTTTCCCAAGCCAAGCTTATGCCAAGGGCTAGCACTATATGCAGTACCGCGCTCCCGGCGAAGCTATAGACGAGAAACTTTTTGAGAGTCTCTTGTTCCTTTTTGTGCTGCTCTATACAGAAGCTTGATATGCTCATAACCCTACACACCTTTCTTGATAAAGGGAGCGCTTATCGTCTCAACTGCTCCAAATTATTGCATATAACTTGCATTAAGTTCTTAACCATAAAATGACGAAGGTGTCATTGTCAAGCAAAGTCACTAGAGGCATTGCGGTAGGAGCGTCCAGCAAAAACCGAAGAAGCACGACGCTTGTATTTTTTAACATTTTGACACACAAGTTTAAATCTCTTACTCTTGTTGAGAAAACTTAAGGTCAATCAATTGACAAAAAATTGCAATAATATGCTAGAGAGCTTGGTGGAATAGGATTGACAGTCCCAAAAGTTGACAAGAAGCCACTGAACCTAGCTACTGTCGGTCTCAAAAACTGCTCTGCAAACCGATGCGAAACGTCAAACCGGGGTGATAAATCCGATTGGCTTTCTCGTACCTCACATCTGCCAAGTTTTCTAAATAAACAACTAGCCCTATGTTTGGAGTGACAGGAATACGGGCACTCAAATCTAAATTGAGCCAGGATGGAATGAACTCTGTAGTACTCTCACCAGGATTGAGAAAAAAGGCTCTACGAGAACCACTGTTGTAACTGGCATAAACGTTAAGCTGCCACCCGGCTGAGGCATAGCCGATACCTAGTTGTGCCACCGAGTAAGGAACCATAGCTAACTGCAAGCCTTTCTCTGAACCCGTCTTAATCTCTGCATCAGTGTAAGTGTAGTTGAGGAAGGTTGACCACTCTGGAGCCATTTGCCACCGAAGTGCCATCTCGATGCCGTTAGTCTTGACAAGACCAATATTTTCCCACCGCCCTACTTGTATTCCGATGCGATCGCTTAAGCTACTCCCGAAGTAGGTAAATTGTCCAATCAAACTCGGAGAAAAACTCACATCTAGTCCAGCCGTCCAAGAAGAACCCGTTTCTGGGTCTAGATCGGGGTTGGGCAACCAGTTATGAACTGTGTCATAGACATATAACTGGTCTAAACCAGGATTGCGCTGCACTGAAACCCAACTTCCACGCATAGCAATACCTGGGGTTATCGCCCATCGTGTCCCAACACTGGGGTTTAAATTACTACCAAACTCACTGTTAAAGTTTTGCCTTAGCCCCAAATCGATTTGGAATGCATCGGTGAGCTTCCAGGTATTTAAAGCAAATAGTGCTGCATGAAATCTATCTCTATTTTCAGTTTCATTTAGGTTACTGCGAGCGGGCGCTGTACTCAATACATCGCCATTTAAAAAGTTGTTTTGCAAATCAACACCCCAAATCAGCTTGTTGCTAGGAGTTAGTTGCCACTGATGCTCTACTCGTGCCGTAATCGCTTGGGAATTGAGTGTGCCTGTGCGATAGTAAATATTTTGAGTCGGTCCATAGGTGTTGAAGTAATCTTGGTTATAGGCAAGTGTAGTGGTAAGTACCGAGTCTTCACCGCCACTCAACAGGGTTTTCCCAGATAGACCAATGTTGAATACATCATGATCTAGTCGGTCTCGTTGTAGGGGAAATCCAAAATAAAGTAGACCCCGACGACTACTGATTTTGTAAGCATCCAAACTGATAGTGTTTCTGGGATTTAAATCGAGCGTGAGATTACCAAAGTAGTTGCTAGTCGCCGTATCTCCATTAAATAAACGACCCTCTGAATCCCGATTGGCTGCACCTTCAGGAACCCGATAATGGTTATCTGCCTCGTATTCCTCATAGCCGAAGTTGTATCTTAAGGAACCATCCGAACCGCCATAGCTAATTCGAGAGTTCAATTGTTCGTAAGAGCCATACTGGAATCCCGCATCCAGTCTAGGAGTTTGTTGACCTTGTTTTGTAACAATGTTAACAACTCCCCCAAACGCTTCTGAGCCGTATAGAGTAGAACTCGTACCACTGGATAATTCCACCCTTTCAATCGCCTCTACGGGAAGGCTATTGAGGTCAGTTGCACCATGATAAGTGTTGATATTAGTCCCAATTGGTCTACCGTTAAGTAGAAATACAGACTGATTGATAGAATTCCCTCGGTAGTAAGTTCCTGTATGAATATCGGCACCAAACCCGAAATCATTAATTGCAAATCCAGGTAAACCTCTCAACACTTCAGCTACGCTATTAGAGCCTCGATTTTGAATTTCTTCTTCGGTAATCACATACACCGGATTAGAGGATTCAGGAAAAACCTCTCTCTCATCAGTGACGATAATTTCTATTTCACTTTGCTCCTCGATATCAGAGGGTTGGTTGGTTTGGGACAGTGTGGGAGTGGAAGAGATTGGTTCGGTGATTAGCAACTCAGCGCTGGTGTAGGGAAAATCTATGTCACTGAGTCGAGGAATGTCTGAGTTTGGCTGTTGTGCAGATGACGCTTCTGTGGTATTTTCCCGCAGCGATGATACAGACTCTTGATTATAGGAAGTTGCATTCGTAGATAAGAATTTTTCTCTTTTGTCTCCATCCCCCTTGTCTCCCCTGGTATTAGGACTCGTATCTGCTTGGTTGAACTCAATAATTGAGGAATCTGAATCTGGCTGAGCGATCACAATTGGCGCAATGCCGCAGCTAAGCAGGATCAGGCTAGGCGCAAAGAGATTCAATTTCATGATTATTTGACAATAATGGCATAGAATTCCCCATTTCGCTTCTTTTAGCAAGTGCTAAGCGAATATCTTTGGCTCTGACCCAAAAAAGCTACAGTTTAGCTTAAGTGATACGGTCATCTACGTCAAAAGACATACTGTCAAACTTCCCTCTTTAGCACCTAACGCCACTCGCACGGTTGAGACCTGACTGACTTGCCTAAAAAAATTTTTATTAAAAAGTTAGCTTTGGTATGCCTGTCAAGTCAAAAATTGTGAGGCAGTTGCAATAAATACCTAGGTGTCAAGTGGTTAAAAAGCAGATACAGCGGCAGTTTTAGCCTTTCTACTCTTTGTAGAAAGTTGATCGTCACTCCTTAAACGCAAGACTTTTTTCACGGAGCTACTTGACAATGAGGACGATTAGCAATAATTTTATTGAAAAGAATTCTCAGTTTGTTTTCGCACAGTCAGCCCAAAAGCTGGCTGATCTTGTTGAATCATAATTGCAAGAGAGGCTATGCCCATTATTCCATTTTTCCAGGCAGGCGGAATCGTCGCTTGGCCCCTACTCCTATTTTCCCTGGCGGCAGTCGCCCTGATTGTAGAGCGATTGTTTTTTTGGTTTCGGGTCACTCGTCGGCAACGCCGAGTTGTGAAAGACGTTCTGAAGCTTTACCGAGAAAAGCCAGACGCGGCTATCAACTATCTACAGCAGAATGCTGATTTGCCGATTGCCAAGATTTTTCTCGAAGCGTTAGAACTCGATAACCCGAACCCAGAGGAATTCCGTCTGGCTTTAGAGAGTGCAGCTCAGGCAGAATTGCCAACGTTGAAGCGATTTAATACCGTGTTTGATACGATTGTTGGTATTTCTCCTCTCCTCGGTCTTTTGGGAACGATTTTGGGCTTGATAACAGCGTTTTCTTCCCTGAATATTGGTGATGTTGGGGGAACCCGCACGACGGGAGTCACGGGTGGAATTTCCGAAGCTTTGGTTTCAACCGTCATGGGGTTGGTTGTGGCAATTTTTACCCTCTTTTTCGCCAATATGTTCCGAGGATTGTATCAGCGACAACTGGCGTTGATTCAGGAATATGGCGGTCAGTTAGAACTGCTTTATCGTCGTCAATATGAGCAAAGGAGAGATGTTTATGCGGCTTCCCGATGAGTCAGAGAAGCCAGGGGAAATCAACATCGTACCGATGATCGATGTGATTTTCTCGATTTTGGCATTTTTCATTATTTCGACGCTATACTTGACCCGTTCAGAAGGGTTGTCAGTGAATTTACCGAATGCTACAACTGCCCAAAATCAGCCGAGTACTGAAATTACGGTTACGATTCAGCCCGATGGAAAAATTGCACTGAATCGCCAGTCGATTGAATTAGAGGCGCTTGAAGAAGCCGTTCGCGCTTTAGTTGTGCCGAATAGTGAATCCCTTGTCATTGTCAATGCTGATGAAAAAGTCGATCATGGTCGGGTGGTAAGCGTGATGGATCGGTTGCGTCAAATTGAGGGAACCAAATTAGCGATCGCAGCTCAGAGACAGTAGAGGCGATCGCACGCTTTGTCAATGACAATTCTCGGCAAGAATTGGCAACAGCAACCTCTCGGCTGAATGCAAAAAGAAGTGATCTCCAGGCAACATACGCAATGAGAATGCAGCCCTGGTATGAATCCGCCACCCTTCCAAATCATTCCAGGTCGCTTCTGGATCATCTGAACCCCCAAAGGCGGAAATCGGACAATTCAGGGGTGACTTAGGGGTGTAAACATAGGTTTCAAGTACCGCAAAATCCGATCGCAGGATAGGCAGCACAAACTGCATCAGTTCGGCATTCTCTAGCACAGCTTGGGGTGTACCATTGAGACGGCGTAACTCTTCCAGGAACTCTGAATCAGGTATTGCCTTTTTACTCAATTGTATTGTCCTAACATCAATGCGTAGTGCTATATCACCGAGGAAAATTTTATGAATTGCCGAAACGTTGCCGAAAGTTCCGAATTGATTCTTCTGGCAGCGTATAGTCCCCACAATGCAAGTCAGCAGCCTGAAACCCTAACCTACTGAGAAATTCGTAGTGATCAACCGATGTTCTCCAATCCAATACTCCTACAGTTGGCTTAAGATCGAAGCAAGAAGAAAGTAGACTGGAAAAAACACAGCCCATTATGTTGAAGGGATTACCTTTAAAAAAATCCTCCATTTCGGCTGGACTCATAATTTTTTCTAGATATCGTGGTAAATATCTCAAACGAGTGATGGGATGTGGCGAGCGCAATACGCCTCCTTCGGTAAAGAGAATATCTTCCTGTGCCTGAAATCGCTCAATAGCAAGTTTTGATACAAAACAGTGGGGAGCTGAATCATCAACAATCAGAGTTCCAGGTTTAACCCGTGTGATATCTAGGACATCAGGTACGTTGGTCGCGCCAATTATTAAAGTTGCCTCGTAAAATTCATCTGGAACTTGTGTCTGTGAGGCTACTATACGCACAACTCCTTTAAAACCTAAATCGCTGACGATTTCTTGCCGAATTTTTTCGAGGAAGCCGAGCTTTGTATAGACATCGCAAAGCGTTATTTCTTCTGGATGCGGCAAACAGTTCAACATGAGACGAAGAGAGCTAATCCCAACAGAACCTAAACCTATGAATCCAACTCGTTCTTGAGCAATGTTACGCCCACTTGCAGCGCAAATTTTTTTGACTGCTAGGACAACAGCAGAACTGGTTGTAGCATGACCCGTCGAAATCATCGGTAAATTCTGCCAATCCACAATTGCTTTGGTAATTGCACAACCATAATCGGTTGCTGAGGGGATAAGACCAGTTAAAGAAACAGTCCGAGCACCGAGTCGTCCAGCAATTTCCAAGGCTTCGACAATCAGATTGATTATATCCTCTCGGTTACTGTAAAGTTCAAAACTAAACCGAGGCAGCATTAAACCAGCAATGCGCCCCCAAGGGGTTTCAATGATACTAGTTATGACAGGAAGGTTGTCAAGACAGTTGTAAATAAGATCATCATGACTCAGACCTTTTTCTTCAAAGTAAGAGGCGTTGATGTTTAAATAACTTAGGGCAACTGCATCGACAGGGGCAATCTTCCCGGTGGCAAACAAGGAAAGCAAAGAGCGGCGTTCTACTTGGAAGAAAGGGGAAGCTTGTTGTAGGGGAAGATTTTCAAAAGATGCAGTCTGGACTGAATCAGAGACAGATTTTGAAGACCCTGGCTTGGGACATTCCTGCTTCTGGAGAAGATTCTCAAGTTCATCCGCTAGCTCAGCAATGGTAGGGTGCGAGAATAGAAGCTTAACAGACAAATTCAAGTGCATTGCTACTGATATCTTTGATACCAATTGTATGGTCTGCAAGGAATGTCCGCCCAATTCAAAAAAGTTGTCGTGGACACCGACCTGTTTAAGTCCCAAGACTTCCGCCCAAATCGCTGCCAGAACTTCTTCTGTGGAAGTACGGGGTGCGACAAAGCCCTTCTCTAGTTCAGGGTGTGCCTGATATGGTGCAGGTAAGGCACGACGGTCTACCTTGCCGTTAGGGGTTATGGGGAGGGCTTTGAGTATCACAAAGGTAGAGGGAATCATATAATTGGGCAGCTTTTTCTTCAAGAAGCGGCGCAGTTTCTGAGTAGAGGAGGCTTGCTTCCCTTTAGGGACAAAATAGGCTACTAGACGCTGATTGCTGGGGTAATCTTCTTGAACGATGACCACGGTCTGAAGTACCTCAGGGTGCCGACTCAGTACCCTTTCGATTTCTCCCAGTTCGATGCGAAAACCTCGGATTTTTACTTGATAGTCTACCCGTCCGAGAAATTCAATCGTACCATCGGGTAAGTAGCGTGCTTTATCCCCCGTTTTATACAGCCTTGGGGAGTGGATATTTTGTCCGCCTAGATTTTCTAGTGTAATAAACTTCTGTGCCGTTAGTTCGGGACGATTGAGATAACCCCTGGCTACCCCAGCACCGCCAATGTACAATTCGCCCGGTACGCCGATGGGTACAGGTTGCAATTGTTCGTCGAGGAGGTAAACTTGGGTATTGGCGATCGCACGACCGATGGGAACGGTTTTGGCGTGATAACGATTACCCTTGTTCTGAACCGGATAGGTGAGGACACCAACCGTCGTTTCTGTCGGACCATAGTGATTGATAATGCGACAGTTCGGTGCAGCTTCCTGGATTTTGCCAACTAATTCCCAGGTGGCTACTTCACCCCCCAGAACTAAACATTGACGCGGTAGGATGGACGCAGATGCAGAGGAGGCTAAGAGGGTAGCCAGGTAAGAGGGAACGATTTTAAGACAGTCAATGGGATGGTGTTGGACGTACTCGGCGAGTGCTTCCGGGTCAGAGGCTCGCTCTTGGGATAGGATATGTAAGCATCCTCCTGTACACAAGGCGGGGAAAATTGCCGTGTTGCCTAAATCAGCGGCAAAGGTGGAAACGGTAGCAAAGCTGACACCTGCTGGTACATCCAATTTTTCGGAAATGGCATACAAGTAATTCAGGATTTGGCGATGTTCAATAGCAACGCCTTTAGGTTCACCTGTAGAACCAGACGTGTAGAGGACATAGGCTAAGGTTTCCGGTGTCACTTCGCTGGTGGGATTGGTATCAGACTCTTGGGCGATTGTTTGCCAATCTGCATCCAGGTACACCACGGTAGGAACTTGAGTATCCTGGCGTTTGAGAAGTCTCTTTTGGGTTAAGAGGATGGGTACTTTGGCATCTTGCAACCGGAAGGCTAAAGGTTCTGGCGGTAATGCTGAATCAAGAGGAAGGTAAGCTCCACCAGCTTTGAGAATAGCCAGCATCGCAATGATACTATGGATTGACCGCTCGGCATAAATTCCCACTAATACTTCAGCACCAACACCCTGGCGTTGCAAATAATGAGCTAATTGATTGGTACGTCTGTTGAGTTCGGCATAGGTGAGTTGTTGGTTTTCAAAGACAAGGGCAATTTTGTCTGGTGTGCGTTCTACCTGCTGCTCAAATAGATGATGAATGCAGTGAGTTTGAGGATAGTGGGTTTGAGTATCGTTGAGTTGGACGAGTAGGTGATGGCGAGTGCGATCGCTGATATAATTTAACTCACTCACTACCATCTCTGGATTGGTGACAGCCTGTTCAACTCCTGTTTGAAATTGTTCGGCAAAGCATTGAATCACTTCTTGGTCAAATCGTTGCCTATCGTAGTGAAATTCAGCAATGATAGACTCTTGTTTGCGAACACAGCGAAGCTTTAATTTAAATCGCTCAAAGCAAACAGACTGCTGATCAATAGAAAACGAAACATCACCACCATAATACTGATCAGACCAGTCATCGAACTCAAAACTAATCGGCAAGTTGGTGTTTTTATCAGCATCTGTACTCTCTTGTCCGGTAAAATAGTCCTGCCACTGGTCAATTTCACCCAAGTTTTCACCCAAGTTTGACAAGAATTCGCTAAATTTTAAGTTGTTTTTTAACGAACAGTGGACAGGTAGCCATTTGGCAAGCAGTCCCATCACTTCATGCAATTCTTCATAACTTCTGCCACTGTAAACTGTATTGACCGTAATCTCTGATTGTTCTGTTAATTGCCAAAGTAAGGCATACCAACAGGCGAATAAGACTTCAGCCGGAGTAAGGTTACTTCTGTGAGCTAAGGCTTCAATGTTTGCCGCAACTGCTGGAGTAAGGTTTACCCGATAAACGTCAGGTTCAAAGGGTACAGCACTTAGAGATTCAGCCTCAAAAGGAAGTGTTATCGTTTGAACGTCTTGCTCACGCCAGTAAGCCTCTCCTGTGGCGGCATCCTCGTCCTCTAGAATTTCATTTTGCCATTCAGAAAATTGCAGGTATTGTACGGGTTCTGCTTCAGATACGTCTTCACCCTGCAAACAAGCCTTATAGGTTTGGCTAATTTCTTTAACCAAGTTTTTTAGCGTCCAACTATCTGCCCATAAAGCGGGTAATATTACCAACAGAATATGGTGATTCTCTGACAGTGTTAGCAGCGATGCAGATACTATAGATTCCAGTTGAGAGAGAAAATTCAAGTCTATTTTTTCTTGAAGTCGTTGCTGAATATGGGCGGATTGGTCTTGCAGACTTAATTCGTTGAGATTGACGTGAGTCCAGGATAGGGTTCCACTTGTTTCTATCACCTGAATTGGCAGTTTAATTCCCGGTTGTCGGTGAAAGCGGGTGCGGAAAATGTCATGTCGATTAACAATTCGTTCTAAGGCTTCTTTTAAATGATCAACATTCAGATTTCCTTGAATCTGGATCGCGCAAGAAGCCTGATAGACTCTACTACCTTGTTGTAATAACCAAAGCTGCTTTTGTTGAGGTGACAGCCGAAATCCTTCAATCGTTTGAGCTTGCATTTGTTACTCCTAAGTTTATGTCAGTGTGCTGAAGGAATGTCAAGCAGTTTAAAACCTTTTAAAATCAGGTTTTTAGCGGCACAAGATGAAGCATTATTGACATTCTTATTGACAGATAAAGCCCACCTAATGAGATATATTCTAGCGTTGCGTTGTGCAGGGGGTATGGGGGAGGCACTCGTCCTATCCCCCTCCCGTCCCCCTTGTGAAGGGGGAAGCCAGATGTTGCTTCGCTTTTTTTACACGGGGGGTCTGGGGGGCTAGTCCCCCAGAAAAAACTGCTATCTTTGACCCTATCTGTGACGAGAATAAAAGCAAGATAGCTCATGCTAGGGTAATCAAATCTGCCATGGCAACAACGATTTTGCGAGAACCGACATAAGGATTGCGACTGTGAGCCGTTAGCATATTATCTAACATCAACATATCTCCTTTCTGCCATGTAAAACTAATTTTACTGGCTTGATAAATTGCTTCAATTTCTTCCATAACTGACTCCTCAATCGGCGTTCCATCGCCGTAGTAAACATGACGCGGTAACTTATCTTCTCCAAATAGAGACAATAAAGATTGGCGAACGCCTGAGTCTAAGCAAGATATATGGTGCAACTGAAGCTGATTGAAAAATACCAACTCTCCAGTTTTAGGATGCTTGGCGACAGCGGGGCGGATTTTGCGCGTTTTCAAACCATTATTCTCTAGCCATTCAAACTCCATATCGGCTTGACGACAGTAGTGTTCCACCTCTGCTTTATTCGTGGTATGGAAGAAATCTTGCCAGCTTACATCTAATCCTTCCGTGTAGTTACGAACATACATTAATTGCTTTTGCTCAAATTTTTCTCGCAATTTAGGATTGAGTCGCTGATAAACTTGCCGACAGTCAAGAATGGGGGTTTCTCCACCCTGTTGGGCGGGTTGAATGCAGAAGAACCAAATTTTTAGCGGCAAACGATGCAAGTGAGAACTTTCATTATGAAATAGGATAGTTTTATCGGGTGGATAAGGGGTGGAACCGTAAACTTTGCCGCTGACGCCTTCGCGGGGTAAATCCCCATAGTCTCCAAATAAATTCGGGTGTATGGCATTGGCAACCTTTTCAAAATCGGCAGCAGAATTAAGATTAAATCCCCGGAATAAAATAGCTCCGTGTTTGAGCAAGTTAGTTTCAATGAATTCTCGGTGGCTAGTTGACCAGTCGGCTAGGTCTATTTCAGCGCTATCGGGTTCGATGACTAACGGTAAGGATTGTCCAGGTTGAAGAGTACGGGTCTTAATTAATTGCCGTTGGGGTAAACTGACGGCTTTGGGTTTGATAGATTTAAATTTGCTAAATTTGACTTGTTTCCGCTGGGTTTGTTCTGTCATTTGTTTTTCTTTTTCAGCTTCACTAAGCAGTTCTAACGTATCAATTCTGGTGTCAGGGTTTTTGAGAATGCGACTGATCAGCGTTTCAAAGTGATGGCAAAATTGGGTAATCCCCTTGGCTTCAAATCGATCAGTATTATATTTAAACCTGCCAATTATTTCCGTCTCGGTTTGTTCCATAAACAGACCTAAATCGAATCTAGCAATTTCCGTATTTATTTCTACGGGTTTGACCGTTAATCCTGAAAGATCTAAGTCAGGTAAAGGAGCATTTTGCAGCACAAACAATACCTGAAATAGGGGGGTATGACTCGAATTGCGATCCGGACGCAAAACTTCTACTAACTTGGCAAAGGGCAAATCTTGATGTTCGTAAGCGGCTAATGCTACGTCTCGTACTTGCTCAAGCAACTCCCGAAAGCTAGGATTACCGGATAAGTCAGTCCGCAGCACTAAGAGGTTGACAAAAAAGCCAATCAGTGGCTCAATATCCTGGCGATTACGATTGGCAACATCGGTGCCAACAACGATGTCTTTTTGATGACTGTAGCGATACAACAGGGTTTGAAATGCTGCCAGTAACGTCATGAACAGAGTGACTCCCTCTTGGCGACTGAGGGTTTGGAGTTGTTCGCTGGTGGCACTAGAGAGGTGAAATGACTGGTTAGCGCTGCGGAATGTAGGAATAGCGGGGGGCTGGCGTTGTATGGGTAAGCTTAAGGTTGCCGGGATACCCGCTAATTGTCGTTGCCAGTAAGACAGTTGGGCGTCTAATACCTCTCCCTGAAGCCACTGACGCTGCCAATTGGCAAAGTCGGCGTATTGGATTGGCAATTCTGGCAGAGGTGATGGTTTTCCGTTAACAAAGGCTTCGTACAACTGGGTGAATTCCCGAATCAATACCCCAAGTGACCAAGCATCACAGACAATGTGATGAATCGTGAACAGAAGAATGTGTTCCGATGCATTTAATTTTAGTAGCTTGATTCGTAATAGCGCTCCCTTGGCTAAATCAAAGGGAAACAGGGCTTCTCCTTTCGCCTGTCGCCGCACTTGAGCCTCTCGCTCAGTTTCCGACAACCCTTGCAAATCGACAACTGAAATAGTTAGGGTCAAAGTGGGAGCAATAACTTGAACGGGTTGTCCATCCACAACTGTAAAGTTGGTGCGTAAGACATGGTGACGCCGGACAATTTCGTTGAAACTATCCTCCAATGCTTGAATATCCAGCACACCTGTAAGACGCACGGCAGCATGCATATTATAGGTAGCAGTCGTTGGCTCTAACTGGTGGAGAAACCACAGCCGTTCTTGGGCAAAGGATAAAGGTAGGGGTTGCTCCGGTGAAACTGGATGTAGTGGGGGAAGGTGTAAATGGGAGTCCTGTATGGTTTGGATAGAATCTGCCAAACTAGCTACCGTGGGACTCTCAAAAAGAGTGCGTAGGGGCAGTTCTACTTGGAAAACATTTCGCACCCTAGAAATAACCTGGGTTGCTGAAAGGGAATGTCCTCCCAAGTCAAAGAAGTTATCCTCAACCCCCACTTGCTGAACACCAAGCACCTGAGTCCATATCCCGGCAATCACCTCTTCAATGGGTGTGCGAGGTGCAATGTAAGTCTGCTCTGGGTTGCGTTGTGACCAATCTGGTGCAGGTAAGGCGCGACGGTTAATTTTACCATTGGGCGTCAGGGGCAGTTTATCGAGTACCATCAATGCCGAGGGAATCATATAAGATGGCAGCTTTTGTGCTAAAAAGCGACGCACCTGAGAACTGGTGAGAGTCTGCTCTGGCTGCAAGACGACATAGGCGACTAAGCTAGGATTTTCCCGTTCATCCTGACGAAGTGCGATCGCAGTTTCTGCCACAGCCGGATGTTGGGTTAAAATCGTTTCGATTTCTCCGAGTTCGATGCGGAACCCCCGAACCTTAACCTGCTCGTCAATCCTGCCCAAATACTCTAGTATTCCATCGGCGCGGTAACGTACTAAGTCTCCTGTCTTGTATACCCTTGGGGGGAGAGCATCCTGTTTAGCCAAATGGTCTAGGGTGAAAAACTTCTCTGTCGTCAGTTCTGCCCGATGCCAATACCCACGGGCTAAACCGACACCGCCAATATACAATTCACCGGGAACGCCTATAGGAACGGGCTGCTGATGGGAGTCTAGAACGTAAAATTCAGTATTCGCAATGGGGCGACCGATGGCAACAATACCCTTATCCTCTTGAGGCTCAACTTTATAGACGGCTGACCAGACGGTCGTTTCTGTCGGACCATATAAGTTCCAGACTTCCGTACTCCGTTCTAGCAATTGATTGGCGAGTTCACGGGATAACGCCTCACCCCCGCAAAGAATTTTCAGGGGAGAAGACTGCTGCCATCCCGCCGCTAATAACAGCCGCCAGGTTGCAGGTGTGGCTTGCATAACAGTGGCTTGCGTCTGGGCTAATTGCTGGGATAACTGGATGCCGTTAGCAGCAATATCACGACGGAGAATGATGACGTTTGCCCCTAGGATTAAAGGGAGATAAAGTTCCAGCGCAGCAATATCAAAGGATAGTGTCGTTACGGATAAGAGACTATCGTTCTGACTCAACCCCAGCGTCTGACCCATGGCGGTGAGAAAATTAACTAAGGCACGGTGGGTAATTTCTACGCCTTTGGGTTTGCCCGTCGAGCCGGAGGTGTAGATGATATAGGCGAGGTTGTCAGGGGTGGCTCGGTTTGGGCAAGGCTGATCACTGCATTGACGAATGCCCTCCCAGTCGGCATCTAGACAGACAACCTGCGCGTGATGTTTCGGCAACGTGGCGATCAAGTTTTCCTGAGTGAGCCACACTGAAACTTGGGAGTCTTCAAGCATGAAAGCTAGACGCTCTGGGGGATAGGCGGGATCGAAAGGAACATACGCTCCACCGGCTTTGAGGATGCCCAATAATCCAACAACCATCTCGATTGAGCGCTCAACACAAATCCCCACCAAGACTTCGGGTTTGACACCCAATGTTTTCAGGTAATGTGCCAGTTGATTGGCTTTTTGGTTGAGTTGTCGGTAAGTCAGTTGCTTGTCTGCAAAGACGACTGCCACAGCATCGGGGGTTTTTGAGGCTTGAGCTTCAAACAGTTGATCAAGACAGTGATTTTGGGGATAGTCCCGCTGCGTCTGATTCCACTCAACCCATAGCTTTGTCAGTTCGGCGTCTGTTAACAGGGGTAAGTCTTTGAGTGGGTGATAGGGATGGGCAACCATGCCTTGAAGCAGGGTTTGGAGATGCCCCAGCATTCGGCTAATGGTATGCTGGTCAAAGCGATGGCGATTGTAAGAGAGGATGAATTCTAATTCAACACCGGGTATAGCGATCGCGGTTAAGGGATAGTTAGTTGCTTCAATACTCCTAACGTTGTGAATTTCTAAATCAATATTCCATTTCTCTCTCCCTCGCTCCACGGGGTAGTTCTCAAACACCACCAAACTCTCAAATAAGGGCACACCTCGTGGTATTTCACTCCACCCTTGAACCTTGACCAGGGGGCTATATTCGTACTGGCGCATCTCCACCAGTTGAGTCTGAAGCTGTTGCAGCCAGGGGACTAAAGCCTGTTCGCTATCGATGGTAACCCGCACGGGCAAGGTATTAATAAACAGTCCCACCATCGCCTCGGCTCCCACCAAATCTACGGGACGACCCGATACCGTGTTACCGTAAATCACATCGCTTTCCCCACTGTAGCGACTGAGCAGTAACGCCCAAGCTCCCTGAACCAGGGTGTTCAGCGTGAGTTGATGCTGCCTTGCCAGGGATTGCAAGGCTGTTGTGGTTTCTGCCGATAGCTGGATGTGCTGTTCCTCGTAGTCTGGTTTTTGGTCAGGGGAGATATCACCCGTCAGACTGATTAGAGGGGTGGGGGCTTGTATTCCACCTAGCGCTTGCCGCCAGAACCTCTCGGCTTTGGCTAAATCTTGTTGCTGTAACCAGGCGATGTAATCTCCATAGGCTCCGCTCGCTGCTAAGGGCAAATCTTGACCTTGACAAAGGGCTTGGTACTGTTGAACAAAGTCTTTGAATACCAATGCGGTTGACCAGCCATCCAGAATCAGATGGTGTTTACTCCAGATAAATTGATAAGCATCCTCAGCAATGCGGATTAGCGTCAGGCGGATTAACGGAGCTTGAGCAAAATTGAAGCCGGAGGCGCGATCGCGTTTCAAAAATGTGTCTAACTGCTCTTGCTGCTCCTTTGCCGCCATTTCTCGCCAATCCTGTTGCTCGAACGGCAGTTTTACCTGCCGATTCACAACTTGTAGCGGTTTGTCAAGGTTTTCCCAATAAAAGCTAGTCCGCAAAACTGTGTGCCGCGCTACCACCCGTTGCCAAGCGTCCTCAAACGCTTCAGGATTGAGATAACCCCGCAAAGTACAGCACAGTTGGACGAAATACACCCCTGACTCTGGAGAGTACAAACTGTGGAAGAGAATACCCTGTTGGGCGGGGGAAAGTTCGTAGATATCTTGGATGTTGTCTGCTTTCATGAGTTTTCGTTCATCGCTGTTGTGCCAAGTATTGCGTCCCTATCGAATTTGCCCCAGCAAGCGATTCAGGTCTTTTTGGCTCACGTTTGCTTTCTGGAAGTCAGACGGGGTATAGCCTCCAGCTTCGGCAGATTGGCAATGGGCAATCAGTGCTTGTAACGCTTCAACAAACCCTTGCGCTAACTGTTCAATCGTGATTCGTTGATGGATTTGTTGGCTATAAGTCCACTCCAGTTGCAGTTGACCCCCAAGCACGAACCCGTTGACATCTATCAGATAGCGACGATTACCTTGGGGACTGCGACTTATACCAGGAGTTGGGTAAACCAGCTCAAATAACCGGGATTCGGATAGAATTTGGTCAAACTGACCCAAGTAGTTAAATCTCACCTCGGCTTGAGGAAGGCTTGACAATTTTTGGATGACTTCTGCATCCTCGCTCAGATAGCGCAGCACGCCATAGCCAATTCCTCGATTGGGAATACCTCGAAGCTGCTCTTTAATGGCTTTGAGCGCCTCCCCTGGCTGCGAAATCCCTTCTAACGTCAGCAGCACTGGGAAAATCGTGGTAAACCAGCCCACCGTCCGTGATACATCGATATCCTTGTCAATTGCTTCTCGTCCGTGTCCTTCTAAATCCAGCAGTAGGAAAGGCTCCTGTGTCCACTCGGCAAAGGTTTGTACCAACGCCGTGAGCAAAACATCGTTGATTTGAGTTTGATAGGCTAATGGCACCTCTTGCAATAAAGCACGAGTTTCTTCAACGTTGAGAGCAACGGATACAGTTTCAGCCGACCCCACTGTGTTCGCACCCTTGGGATACTCTATTGGTAAACCGGAGTAATCCGATGTTGTGAGCCAGTAGTTGCGTTCTTGCTGAAGCTGCTCCGAACGGGCATAATCCTGCAAAGACTCAGACCACTGCTGGAAAGAATAGGTTTTCGCAGGTCGTTGAACCGCTTCTCCCTGGCTGAGTTGCTGGTAAATCTGCTCCAAGTCTTCCAGTAAAATTCGCCAAGAAATGCCATCCACCGCCAAGTGATGAATCACGATGAGTAAGCGGTTCGACTGATTGTCCCCGAGGTGAAACAACGCCACCCGCAGGATTAACCCTTCTGCCAAGTTGAGGCTAGCTTGTAACTCAGAAGCGGTGGTTTCCAGGATGCTTTCCTGTTCTGCTGCTGGAATACCGGATAAATCAATCTCGGACAAAGGTACGGATTCAATCCCATCCAATCCAGCATTCACTTGTTGCCAACCCGATGCTGTGGAAGTAAACCGTAAGCGTAGGGCATCATGATGTTCCATCAAGTGCTGCACTGTTTGCTGGAGGAGTTCAGGACGAATGGATTGTCGTACCTCTAACAGTAATGCCTGATTCCAGTGGTGCATATCATCAAGCTTCTGCTCAAAGAACCAATGCTGAATCGGCGTGAGGGGAATTTCACCCGTCACGGGTTCCTGTTGAGCTTTAATGGTTGCGGTTGTTCCCGCGACTGCGGCTAATCCGGCTATCGTCGGAGACTCAAAGAGTTGGGGGGGAGTGAGTTGTAAACCTGCTTGATTAGCTCTGGAGACAATCTGAATGCTCAGGATTGAATCGCCCCCCAACTCAAAGAAGTTATCATAAATGCTGATGCGATCGCGTCCTAGAACTTGCGCCCAAATCTCGGCGATGGTTTTCTCTACGGGGGTACGGGGGGGGACAAATCGCCCTTCTATCTCTGGTTTAACGCTATCGGGGTTGGGTAGCCCTTGACGGTCTACTTTACCATTGGGGGTAAGAGGTAGGGCTTTCAAGGGTACGAATGCTGAGGGTATCATATAGTCCGGCAATTTCTGCTTCAGGACATCCCGAAGTTCACTAATCAGTACTGACTCCTGACTGGGAACAATATAAGCCACCAAGCGTTTGTGACTCAGTTCGTCTTCCTGTGCCAAGACAACGGCTTCCCGGATAGCAGGATGTTGGTTCAGCACTGACTCAATCTCTCCCAGTTCGATGCGGAAACCGTGAATCTTGACTTGGTGGTCAATTCGTCCTAAAAACTCAATATTGCCATCAGGGAGATAACGAGCTAAATCCCCGGTTTTGTAAACTCTTTTGGGGGGGACATCCTCGCCGCCCAAATGTTCGATAGTAATAAACCTCTCAGCCGTCAGTTGCGGTTGGTTGACATAGCCTCGCGCCACATTATCCCCACCAATATATAGCTCTCCAGGCACTCCGATTGGTACGGGTTGCAAATAATGGTCGAGAATATAAATTTGAGTATTAGCGATCGCACATCCTATGGGTACTGTCTTAGATTTATCCCTAATTCGCTGATGGACAGGATAAGTTAAGACGCCGACAGTCGTTTCCGTTGGTCCATAGTGGTTAAGGATTTGACAAGTGGGTGCGTACTGCTGGATTTTCTCAACCAACTGCAAACTCAGGACTTCACCGCCCAAAATCAGGTACTTTCGGGGCAAAATCTTCTCTGGGTGAGAGGCTGTTAATAGAGCGTTTAAGTGAGACGGAACAATTTTTAGACAATCAATCGGATGGCTGTCACAATATTCTATGAATGCCTCTGGACTGGTTGCGCGTTCCTGGGAGATGATATGCAAACATCCACCCGTACACAAGGCTCCAAAAATCGCCGTGTTCCCCAAATCTGCCGCTAAAGTGGACACGGTGGCAAAATTAGCCCCCTGGGGCACGTCCAATCTTGCCAAAATGCCATGCAAATAGTTGACGAGTTGGCGATGCTCAACCGCGACGCCTTTGGGTTTGCCCGTTGAACCTGATGTGTAAATCACATAGACTAAATTCTCAGGCATTGCTGGACAAGGGGGAGTCTCTTCTGGCTGTTGGGCAATAGTCTGCCAGTCAGCATCGAGACATAGAAGCGTTGCGGTTTCTGCACAAAAATGTTCAACTAAATGCTGTTGGGTTAAGATGACTGATGCTTGGGCATCTTGTACCATGAACGTGATGCGATCGCGCGGAACAATCGGATCAATGGGAAGGTAAGCTCCACCTGCTTTGAGAATACCCAACACCCCAACGATCATATCCAGGGAACGCTCCACGCACAGAGCTACAACAGTTTCAGCACTAACCCCTAGTGATTGCAGGTGATGGGCGAGTTGATTAGCACGGGTATTGAGTTGGGCGTAAGTTAGTTGTTGATTTTCAATAGAAACGGCAATCCTATCAGGCGTTTCTCCTGCCTGTTGCTCGATGAATTGATGGATGCAAAGCTGTTTAGAATAATCAGTTTTGGTGTTGTTGAACTCAACGAGCAGTTGATAGCGATCACTCGGACTTAAAATTTCCAACTCACCAATAGTAACATCAGGCTTGGCGATGACACTGGTTAACAAGGTTTGAAAGTATCTTGCCAAGCGTTCAATATCTTCTCGGTGAAACAAGTTAGCATTATAGTGGAATTCTGTAACTAAAGTGTCATTGCGCTTCCGGCAAGAAAGTTTTACTTTAAATGGCTCAATACAGGCGTATTGTTGGTCAATGGAAAATGATACATCAGCCCCAATATATTGACCAAACTGTTCTCTAAATTCAAAACTATAGGGAAAAAAACAGGAACCCAAGTTTTGTTCAGTCACACCTGCAACCTGTTCCCAATTAAACGCCTCTTGCCATTTCCAGGCATTATGTGTAGATTCATCAATTTGATTTAATACATCACTTAATGGAGTTGTATCGTCTAAATGACTATCAATCGGTAAATATTTAGCTAACAGTCCTAACGTTGGTTCTAGTTCTTCATAGTTTCGCCCATCAAAATAGGTGCCAATAATTACATTTGACCGTCCAGTCAGACGCCAGAGCAGAATAGCCCAACACGCCTGAAGCATTACAGAAATTGAGGTGTTGTAGTTTTGCGCGATCGTGTCTAGATTTAGTACGTTTTCCGAAGTTAAACCAACAGAAATAAATTTAGGTTCAAATCCCCGTTTTTGTGCAGGCATATTTTCCTGAGGAAGCTGCCAATTCGCCAAACCTGATAAATCTTTTGTCTGCCAATACTTTTTTCCGATTTCTACTTCTTCCCCAGCAAATAATTCATTTTGCCATTCGGCAATATCAACATACTGTAATGGCTGATCAACCCATTCCTGATTTTGCAAATCTGCGGCATAAAAGCAGCTAATTTCACGGACAAAGTTCTCGACACTTACCACATCCGAGTTCAGCCCAGGTAAGCTAACCAGCAACATCTGCTTATTGGCGGCAAGAATGACTAGAGAACTATCTAAAACATCCCCTTTCTCGAAGTCAAAACATAGCTGATTTTTCTCATTAAACAGTGCCTCGATTTGAGAATATTGTTTTTCCGGATCTAGATCAGTAAAGTCATGGTAATGAAGGGTTGGTAAGCGGTTAGCGGTGATGACTTGCAGAGGAACATTCATCCCCGGTAACGCCTGAAAATTAGTCCGGAGAATCTCGTACTTTTCAAGAACCTTTTGTAAGGCTGATTCTAAAAGTAGCGTATTGATAGTCCCTTCAATGAGAACAGCACATTGAACGCGATAAGGTTGACTGTTTACACCTTGCTGTAGTAACCACAGATGCTTTTGCTGAGGCGAAAGTCTAAACCCCTCTATCGATACACCTTGCATAGTCTTAACTCCATTATTTTGATTTGAAAATTTTAGTCAAAAATATTTTTTGACCAATGCTATAGTTATCCCAAGCTTAAAAGCGTTTTATGGATTTTTTCTATTTTGAACTAGCAACAGGTTCTGCCATTCCAACGATAACTTTCCGCGCACCGATGAAGGGCTTTCGTCCATGAGCAGAGATCATGTTGTCTAACATCAAAATATCTCCTTCTTGCCACGAGAAAATAACCGTTTCTTGATTATAAATTTCGCGGATTTCGTCTAATACAGAAATTTCAATTGGAGAGCCATCACCGTAATACGCATTGCGGGGAATGTCTTCTTCTTTCATCATTGAAAGCAGTGTTTGATGGACTTCTGAGTTTAAACTGGAGACATGGAACAAATGAGCTTGGTTAAACCACACCGTTTCACCTGTTTTAGGATGTGTGGCAACGGCTTGGCAGACTTGACGAGTCCTTAAATGATTACCCTTTTTCCACTCGAATTCAATGCCAGCATTCTGGCAGTACTGTTCTAATTCTAATTTATTTTTTGTCTGAAATACATCTTCCCATGAAAGGTCTAGTTTGTCAACGTAATTTCGCACATACATCACCTTTTTTTTGATGAATTTATCTTTAATCTTGGGATCGATGCGTTGAAAAACTCTTCGACTATCTGCAATCGGTGTTTGTCCTCCATGTTGAGCTGATTTTAGGCAGCAAAACCAGATTTTCATGGGCCAGATCAAAGAGTAAGCCATCTCATTATGTAAAGGAATCGATTGAGTAGCTGGATATTCAGTTGAAGTATAGATTTTACCGCTAACCTGACTGCGCGGGGTTGAACGATAAGAATAGTCTAGCAACTGTCCAGAAATGGTTTGAATAAATTGCTCAAATTGAGCGACTTCTGTAATGTCAAAGTTCCGGAACAAAATACCACCATGCTGCAACAGCCAAGTCTCGATCAGATCTCGATTGCTGGCTACCCAAGTGACCAAGTTAATGCCTTCAACGGCGGGTTGAATTACTAAAGGCAGCGGCTGTTCGGGCTGAAACAATGTAACTTTAACTAGGTCGGTTGGCGATACTTTGACGGCTTGGCGTCTAGTTGTTTTGAATTTCATAATCTTAGAGTTCAGGAGTCAGGAGTCAGGAGTGATGTTGACTTTTTACTTTTAACGTTTAATTTGCTTTCGTTGGATGTTTCCGAGTTTTTTACGGCGTGCTTTTTTGAACTCTTGTTCTTGGGTAAGCTGCTGCTGTTTTTCGGCATTTTCCAAGAATTCCACTAGCGAATTAATCGGAATGTCGGGCTGTTGGATCACCGTATCGAGCAACGTTTCGTACAATCGAACCATACGAGCGATCACTGATGCTTCAAACCGATCGGTTTTATACTCGAAGAAACCTGTTAAACCTTCGGGTGTCTCTGTTAAATCAAGCTTTAGATCGTACCGTGCTACCTCAGTTTCTACTTCTATAAGGTTGAGCGTTAGACCTGGAAGTTCTACAGTTGGTATGGGAGCATTCTGGAGGACAAACCAGACTTGAAACAGGGGATTGTGTCCCAGATGACGCTCTGGCTGTAACTCTGCCATGAGCTTCTCGAAGGGTAAATCTTGATGGGCGTAAGCTCCCAAAGCGACTTCCCGCACCCGCCTTAAAACATCCTGAAAACTGGGATTACCCGATAAATCAGTGCGTAGGACAAGAGTATTCACAAAAAATCCAATCAGTTCCTCCGTTTCCCGTCGGTTGCGATTGGCGATGGGTGAACCAACGGCAATATCCTCTTGCTTCGAGTAGCGGTAGAGTAAGGTTTTGAACGCCGCTAATAGAGTCATAAACAGGGTGACGCCTTCCCCTTGACTGAGTTTTTTGAGTGCTTCTGTTAAGGCTGAGGACAAGGCAAAGCGGTGCTTTTTCCCGGTAGAGGATGGGGTGGAGGAGCTTGTGCGATCGCTACAGAATTTCAGTACGGGCGGGATTGTTCCCAGTTGTCGCTTCCAGTAAGTTAGCTGATTTTCTAACACTTCCCCCTGCAACCACTGTCGCTGCCAGACGGCGAAATCTGCATATTGTATGGGTAGCTCTGGCAATGGGGAGAGTTGCCCTTGAGAGAAGGCATTGTACAGGGTTGTCAGTTCTCGGAAAAACACTCCAGCAGACCAGCCATCAGCGACAATATGATGTAAACTCAACACGAGCAAGTGTTCCTGTTGGTCTAGCTGTAACAGCATTGATCGCAGCAACGGGCCTTGGGTTAAGTCGAAGAGTTGTTGGCTCCACTGTTTGACTAAAGGTTGAACTTTTTGTACTCTCTCAGCCTCTGACACCTCGCTCAGGTTCCTGACTGACAGCTTCATTGTTAGGGATGGAGCAATCACTTGAATCGGTTGCCCATCAACCACACAGAAGGTAGTGCGTAAAGCTTCGTGACGGCGCACGATTTCATTTAAAGCTTGCTCTAGCGCTGCCACATTGAGGGAACCAACAAGGTGTAGGGCAGTTGCCATATTGTAGGCAATACTACCTGGCTGTAGTTGCTCCAGCAACCAGAGACGATATTGAGAAAAAGAAAGCGGTAGCACCCCGTCGCGAGAGACTCGTTCAATCGGAGGCACTGGCTGTTCCGATTGGCTTTGCATCAACTTTTGAACGCTGGCGGCGAGTTCAGCCAAGGTGGGGGATTCAAACAAGCAGCGCACAGGAAGTTCAACCCCAAAAGCCTTCTCAATTCGAGAAATCACTTGGGTAGCTAACAGGGAATGTCCCCCTAACTCAAAGAAATTGTGATCAATTCCTACTGCCTCAACACCGAGCAACTGACACCAAATCCGGGCTAGTACTTCCTCAACTGGGTGGCGAGGTAGGACAAAAGCTTCTTGGGTACTAGCTTTAGTTGTCTCAGGTACGGGCAACGCTTTGCGGTCTACCTTACCATTGGGAGTTAGAGGTAGTGCTTCGAGCGTGACCAACACCGAGGGTATCATGTAGCTGGGCAGGCGTTCTCCCACAAACCGACGCAATTGCTGGGCTAGCTCATCCTGGGAAGATTGCGCCACAAGGTAAGCCACCAAACGCTGATTACCTGGTTCATCCTCCCGCAACATCACCACTGCTTGCTCTACAGCCCGGTGTTGCCGCAGCACCGTCTCAATCTCACCCAACTCAATGCGGAAGCCTCGCAGTTTTACCTGATGGTCAATGCGCTCGATGTACTCAATCGTGCCATTTGGCAGGTAACGCGCCAAGTCCCCTGTCTTGTACAACCTCCCAGCTACCGGATGGTGGATGAACTTTTGCTCAGTCAGTTCGGGGCGATTTAAATAGCCTCGCGCCAGTCCCGCACCACCGATGTGCAACTCACCGGGAATACCAATCGGCACGGGTTGCCCAGAGGTATCGAGTAGATACACCTGAGTGTTGGTAATCGGGCGTCCAATCGGCACTGTCGCTTTGACCAGTTTGGCTGCCTCTACCTGGCAGGCAGTAGACCAAAT
>NZ_JAVJRX010000112.1:0-7044 GCF_040219735.1 Coleofasciculus sp. G1-WW12-02
AGGTTGAGAAAAATGATTATTCAGAGGCTTGAAGGCGCAACACACTGTTCTGTGCAACTGGGGGTGAAGAAATGGGCTTAAATCCTTGTCTGGTAAGGTTTCTGCTATTCGCAATCACGCCTTTTGTGAGAAATGCGGGTACACTCTTCGCCAATATTCCCTTCAAAAATAACATCAACCGATTGCGCCAAAACGTTCGGACTAAACGCCACCGCACCCGCCAGAACAAAGCCAGATAAAACTAAACGACGAATCATGGAAACCCTCCTTAAGGTATATGCACATAAGAACCAAACATCGATGAGCGAATTAAGGGATAACCGTCAGCGTCACCGCATAGTTGTAAGTCCCCGCCGGAAACGGTACAGGTCTTTCCACACGCATATCGACTTCTAAATCACTCATTCCCACCGGAAGATTCATGGTAACCTCTGCCGTATCCGCCGTCACCTGTTGTGTCCCAACCGTAACAAACGTTACATAAGTTGTCCCATCCGGATCAGGTGTTGACCCAGAGATGAGGCGAGGCGGTGAAACTGTTAGCGTAGCAGGGGTGTTAGACTGTAACGTTACGGTGGCTGGATTGACGGATTCTATAACATTAGGTAGTTGAACTGAACCACCACTAGCCGTTGTTTCCACTGTACCCAGGACAACCTGGTCAAAGGTTACTTCAATGGGAACACTAGCCGTAAATGGAATATCAACGGTTTGAGCCAGCGCCTCAGAACTAAACCCCATAGCACTTGCCAGGGTTAACGCTGATGCAACGGCGTAAAAACGAGACATTTAAAGCTCCTCAAGGGTAGCTGTTTCAAGTCTATCCCAAACATTGTCTGGTAGAAGTCTAATTTATCCTCTGGATAATAATTCGTCAATTTCTTTTAACTCTCGCAATCTTCCCAGACTGGGGACAAATAACAATCGGATTCACTGTCGTCCATTATACCTTGTTAATCGGGCGCCTAATTAATTATTGGGCGGGCGCACGTCTGTGGGCGCACGGAGCGTCATTAGTGTCAACTTAAGGTTAAACCGTTACTTAATAAGAGATTCCCCCGGACTTTGAAAACCCCCTGCTTAAAAAGGGGGGAATAGTCTGATTTGGAAGCATCTCAAGGAAAACCTATAACTCATAAGAAACACATTTTGACACAGGAAATTGAGTAAAGGGCGACCCGATCCTCTGTAGGGGCGGGTTTTACTACTATCTTTTTGGTTGCATCTCAATGTGACTAAACCCGCCCTGTTTCTCTAGTGGTTCCTTTGTGCCAGCGGCTCGCCCCAAAAGGAGAATTATTGACCATTGGGGAATGCGATCGCTCTGAGTAGGGTTAAGCTTTGAAGTGATGAGCATCGAGTCTATAGGTCGGCACATTTTCCCATGATAAAAGTATACCAAAAAAAAGGAGCGATCGCACCCAAAACAAAAAAAAATCTGTAACTATTTCTAAGCATCACTAAACCATCTGTTCCATGCGGCGAAAATCGAGTTCGACTTCCGCCCACAGGGAACGGTTATGGGGGTCAGTCTTCAGGGCTTTTTTCAAATAAATTCTGGCTTTATTCAACTGCCCATTCTTAACCAAATACCGTCCCCAACATTGATAAGTAATCGCTTGCCACTGACGCACCTCTGGATCGTGGGGAATCCGTTGCGCCAACCCCTCAACCAGCGCGATCGCACGGGCAAATCGTTGTTCTTTGAGCAACTGCTGTAAGCGCTCGTAGGACGTCCATTTGAGCTGATATTCAATCTCCGACAGGGGGGGAATAGTCGGCGGTTTGGTTGGCGGCTTCTTTGTCATCGTAACCGTCTGGGAATCCTCAGCCGAGTGAGTTGTTCCCAACGGTTTAACCACATTCAGCAGCAGCTTATACGCCTGTGTCAACTCAATAAACTTGGTTTGAGCCAATTGATCGCCGACATTGACATCGGGATGACACTGGCGTGCCAAACGCCGATACGATGCCTTAATCTCAGATCGAGAGGCTCCATCACTTAAACCCAACAATCGATAACAATCCACCAGATTCATTTCCAGAACAAGCACTGATAGGTGTAGAGGCAGTATTTTAGAACTGCCCTACCGATTCGTCTATCTTATCCTGCTCTTTCCTCAATCACACGGTCAATCAATCCGTACTCCTTCGCCTCTTGAGCCGACATGAAAAAGTCGCGATCGATATCTTTTTCAATCTTCTCAACCGATTGACCCGTCTTATCCGCATAGATTTGGTTGAGTTGACGCCGGATTCGCAAAATCTCCCTGGCTTCAATCTCAATATCCGTCGCTTGTCCACGCACCCCCCCAGAGGGTTGGTGAATCATGATCCGTGAGTGAGGTAACGCTAACCGTTTCCCCTGCTTACCAGCCATAAGCAGGAAAGAACCCATCGACGCCGCTAAACCGACACAGATGGTGACTACATCCGACTTAATATGCTGCATGGTGTCATAAATCGCCATGCCTGCAGTAACTGAACCACCAGGAGAATTGATGTAAAGATAAATATCTTTGTTGTTGTCTTCGGAATCCAGGTAAAGCATCACCGCGATGATCTGGTTAGTAATCTCATCATCGACTTCTTTACCCAGAAAAATAATCCGTTCCCGGTAGAGACGATTGTAGATATCAATCCAATCGCTGTAAGGAGAACCGGGAAGTTGATAAGGAACTTTGGGGACGCCAATAGGCATAATTTACTCCGAATTCTAGAAAACGTTTTGAATAGTCTGTAGGGGCTCTTTTCACAACTATCGTTTCTTCTCTCACCCAGATGCGACTAAACCCGCCCCGGTACGTACCATTGCTCGTCTTGTCTGATGGTAATGGTTTAGGCATTAATCAGGAGGGTTGTCTCGAAGGAGAACAGCAAAACTGCCCTGAGTGTCAGTGCAAGAGGAGGGATTAAGACGCACTGGCGGCTATAGCAGCCGGAACCTCATCGCTCTCTAACACCCGATCAATCAAGCCATACTCTTTTGCCTCATAAGGGGTCAGGTACAACATCCGCTCCATATCCTTGGCAATCTTTTGGGCAGATTGACCTGTATTTTTGGCAAAAATATCCATCATGGTCTTTTTGTTGGCTAGCACTTCCTTGGCTCGAATTTGGATATCCGTGGCTTGACCCCGTGCATAGCTCTTGGGTTGGTGCAGCACAATAGAGGCATTGGGTAAACTTGCCCGAGAGCCTTTTGTTCCCGCCGACAGTAGCATCGCCGCCATCCCCATTGCCGAACCAATACAAATGGTATGGATGGGGGGTTGAATGTAATTCATCGTGTCACAGATGGCAAAGGCTTCCGTTTCAAAGCCAATCGGTTCACCATCGTAACGGGAGGTTCCCGTGGAGTTGATGTAAATTTTAATCGGCTTGTCGGGATCGTCGTACTGCAAATACAAAAGTTCTGCCACAATCAGTTCGGTGACTTGTGGTACCAAGGGCAAACCCAGATAGACAATTCGCTCGTTGAGGAGCAGTGAAGGTAAATCGGGTGGCGGGGTTCGGTAGTTTTGCCGACCATAGTAGGTTGATTGAACTGCCTGAATCGGTTGTTTCATCTACGGTACTTGGGAATGCAATAATGGCGCTATCTTTAAAACATAGTAGCGTGAGTCGTGAAGTTGCCTGGGGTAGTTCTTTTCATCGATGGCGATTTGGGGTGTGCCATGAGCGACCCTGGCTCTAGACTAGTACTTATGTATTGCAAGAAAGTTACTATAGTTACCTCTTTTTACTGGCTTAGGAGTTTTAGACAATGAAAGTTGGTTTACACCCTGCCCTCAGCGATATCAATCTTGATGCCAATCAACCCAGTTCCCAGCGTCAGTTATCGATAGCGATTCGGGCAATCAGCCAATCACTGGATCAGTCGCTACCCTTGAATTTATGCTTAATTCTAGACCACAGTGGCTCGATGCATGGGCGTCCCCTGGAAACGGTGAAAAAAGCGGCGATTCAACTGATTGAACGACTCAAACAGGGCGATCGCATCTGTGTGATTGCCTTTGATCACCGTGCCAAAGTGCTGGTACCCAATCAAGGGCTCGACAATACAGAAACGATTAAATCCCAAATCCGGCAACTGACTGCTGATGGGGGAACTGCCATTGATGAGGGGTTGAAACTGGGTATTGAAGAAGTGGCAAAAGGGAAAGCCGAAGCCGTGTCTCAGGTGTTTCTGCTGACGGATGGCGAAAATGAGCATGGAGACAATAAACGCTGCTTGAAATTAGCCCAACTGGCGGTGGAACACAAGCTGACGATCAATAGCCTAGGATTTGGGGCGAATTGGAACCAAGATGTTCTGGAAAAAATTGCCGATGCTGGGAGTGGTGCGCTTTGTTATATCGAACAGCCAGAACAAGCCGTGCAGGAGTTTGGACGCTTGTTTAACCGCATCCAAGCCGTCGGATTGACCAATGCTTACTTGGTATTTGAATTAATGCCCAAAGTGCGGTTTGCCGAATTAAAACCCATTGCCCAAGTCGCGCCGGATACGATTGAACTGCCTCTGCAACCCCAAGGCGATCAATTTGTCGTCCGCTTGGGCGATTTGATGACGGATGCGGAACGGGTGATTCTGGCGAACCTGTATCTGGGGCAACTGTCTGTGGGGTATCAGGCGATCGCGAAGCTACAAGTGCTTTATGATGACCCCGCTACGGGGGAAGAGGGATTAAAGTCGGAACAGATCCCGGTGGAGATTAACGTTCAGAGTACCTATCAACCGGCTCCCAACACGAAAGTCCAACAATCGATTCTGGCATTAGCCAAATACAGGCAAACTCAAATAGCCGAAGCCAAACTGCAAAAAGGCGATCGGGCTGGCGCTGCCACAATGTTACAAACGGCTGCCAATACTGCGATCCAAATGGGAGATCAAAGTGCAGCTACTGTCCTCCAAACCAACGCCACTCGTTTACAATCTGGGGAAGATCTCTCAGAAGCCGATCGCAAGAAAACTCGGATTGTGTCTAAGACAATCTTGCAGGATTGATCCTAACTCCGGGTTAACTACCCCTTTGTGGCAGGGACAAGGCATAAGGTATAAGGCATAAAGCCTTTAGGGTTCATGGTGTCTGCTTTTTCTTCCCACGCCCGACACCCCACACCCCACACCCTGCCTACTATTCTTCAAGCTATTGCCTATGGGTAAGACTTGAGTCAACAATTTTACAATTCTTAATATCAATTCTCATCATATCAGTTTACCCTAAGCATTTGGGACAGTTTTGATACGTTTTGGACGTAAAAATACACAAGTCGTTAACCTTAGGGATAGGAAATTTAACATGAGTACCAATCTAGCCACCCAGTTACGTGAGGGAACCAAAAAAGCCCACAGCATGGCAGAAAACGTGGGATTTGTCAAATGCTTTTTGAAAGGCGTCGTAGAAAAGAAATCGTACCGAAAACTTGTCGCCAATCTCTACTTCGTCTATTGTGCGATGGAAGAAGAAATGGAGCGCCATCGCCAACATCCGGTTCTCTCAAAAATCTACTTTCCCCAACTCAATCGCCAGAAAAGTTTAGAGCAAGACTTATACTACTACTACGGCGCAAATTGGCGCGACCAAATAGCGCCTTCAGCCGCCGGGAAAGACTACGTGCAGCGAATTCGCGACGTGTCCGCCTCTGAACCCGAACTATTAATTGCCCAGTGCTACACGCGCTATCTGGGAGATTTATCTGGGGGGCAAATCCTGAAAAAGATTGCTCAACGGGCGATGAATTTATCCGAGGGTGAAGGTACAGCGTTTTACGAGTTTCAAGAGATTCCTGACGAAAAGGAATTCAAAGCCAACTATCGCCAAGCCTTGAATGAACTCCCCATTGATGACGCCACAGCCGAACGGATTGTTGATGAGGCAAATGCGGCATTTGGCATGAATATGAATCTGTTCCAGGAATTAGAAGGTAACCTGATTAAAGCCATTGGTCAAATGCTCTTCAACACCCTAACTCGTCGTCGGAGTAGTGGTAGCACAGAACTGGCTACGGCGGAATAAACTGGCTGTAATACTGAGCGAGGCGGTGCGGCTCATCCTATCTTCTGAGTTGAAGGAGGATCAGTTGTGCCGCCTTAACATGATAGACTTTCAAAATCCTAATCTAACGTCTGGAATATTCCGAGGAGAAAACAATGACAACGACTACAGATTATCAAAGAAAAGGGAACCTCTGGCTCTTTAACCAGATGTACGGCTGATTAAAGCTTCAGCAGCAGACGGTGAGTTGAACGAACCGGAACTGGATAAAATCTATCAAATGGCTGAACTATTAGGGGTGACGTCTGAAGTGGTGCAGCAATTAGTAGAACTTCACAAAGAAGAGGAACAGCTTCGTCAAAAGCGGATTAAACTGCTTTACCCGAATGGAACACCTTATTAAGATTATTACAGGGAACTTTCTTAGTACAGCGCAGAGAATTTATGTCTAGGTACTTAGCTGTCGCTATAAAGGTTAGGACATTCTCTACTGTTCTATGTTCCCTATTACCCGTTCCCTGTTCCCTACCCTTACCACAAGACTTCGATGTAATCTATATTTCCAGTGCTGTTAACAAAATTTTACAAAATCAGTGAAAATTAATTCAGCTAGGTGGTTGCCAAGGTTAGCTGATTGCCATATCATTCAACATGGTGTAACAACGTCATACGCAAGTATGACAAGACCTGGGTCTCAGAGGTAAAGTGTGGACTGGTGGGAAACCGTCAACCCTGTTAGTCTGGGACTCAAGCGCTGATTCGGGCTCGATAATGTCATATCGATATCCTGCCAAAAGCCACCGACCTTGGACAAATACTATCGAGTCGAACAAAGTCATTGATTGGCTTTTAGTCGGCAAGAGAAGTCTGTTACACAAGCCGGACTGATCGATACTCGGTTATAAGTAAGCAACCCCGGTCTCGCATACACGGAGCTTTAGCCAAATAAGTTAAAGCTGTGCTTACCAGCCTAAGTGCTAAGCGCACTACGTTATCGGCAAGTGTTAAAGACCTACCAGCGGATGCGATAGCCAGTTTGCTGCTC
>NZ_JAVJRX010000113.1:0-44021 GCF_040219735.1 Coleofasciculus sp. G1-WW12-02
CTGGTTATATTTTTTACGTTTGTTCTGGGGTTGGGCGAAGCATTCGCTATTAGCATTTAGGGGCAAAAATGACCCTCTGTTCTGGTTATATTTTTTACGTTTGTTCTGGGGTTGGGCGAAGCATTCGCTATTAGCATTTAGCTGGGGAATCGAAATATCGGGGCGCGAATGCTTCGCCCCTACGAATTTTACGAATTTTACGAATTTTACGAATCCTACGACTGAACTATCGTTTTGATTGAACATCATTTCTCACTCCTCACTCGTGGGATTTGCCACTGGTTCACTATTCGCCACGGGCTGTACTTGAGATTCCTCCTGCTGCGGCGGTGGGGCGACTTTTTGCCGTCCAAACCCATCAAAGAGTTCATTAACCTTAAATGTCACATTCAGATAAGGACCCCCTTCGGAACGATACCCACTAAAATCTCGGTCATCGACGCTACCGAAGCTATATCCCACCCCAACTCGTAAATCGGGGGTGATATAGTACCCGCTTTCCAGCGCCCAACCCCATTCATCAAAATTAACCGAGGGTTGACCAATCCAGCGTCCTTCCACCGCTAAATCCATCCGGTATCCCAATCGATAGGTGATGCGTGACTGTCCCAAATAAATGGTGCTGCTATTGCTGAAATTGTCGGCTAAATCTGTTGTACTGTGGCGCAGGGCAAATTTACCATAAAATTCCCAACGCCAATTGGGTGCATAAATCCCTTCACCAGAAAAGACGTGATCATTGGAACCCGTACCACTACCAAAGAGTAACGTATCCGGAATCGTGGATGGATTCTGGCGATACTCATATCGCATTAACGCATTAAAACGGTCATCCAAAGGATTGCGGTAGGCTAATCCCAACTTGACCGAAAGGGTATCATCTAAGTCTTCTAAAAGTTGACTGGCTGCACTGGCTTGTTGGTAGCGGAACAAAGCAGTTAACGAGGGGGAGACTTTACCCAGCGCCGCTGCTGAAATGACGGTGTTATCACCAGCAGAACTATCCCGATGTTCCAATCGCGCTGATGCTTTAAAGTTAGGATTGGCGGTATATTCAACACCAACGTTAAAGGAATCATATTCTGTGAGTCCCAAGGATGACGCACTTTGACCCACCGCATAAGGTTGAGCGAAGCGCTCGCCTGCTGCTGTGGCATTCAATATATCATTGGCGATGCGTTCATAACCGAAATTCACGCGCAATCCCGGCGCTAACAGTATACCGTGGTTGAGTCCCAATGCGGCTTGTCCAGTCATCCCATTGACCCCACCGATAACCGAATATCGAGACGAAATGGACGTATTTTCCCCAAGCTGATATTGAGTAATCGTTTCCAGACTGGTAATGGAATTATCGTCTAAGAGTCCCCCATCAAAAAACTGATGTGCCAATCTCAGCGTCACCCCCGGTTCCACCGCCCAATCTAAACCAACGGTGGTGCGGTTGGGATAAAGGGGGTCACTTTCATCCAAGTTCAATTCGTTTTGCGCCCGGAAGGTGAGAACCTGATTCAGGGGAACATTAAGACGAGACACCAATTGACTGGCGTTGGTATCAAAGGTATCGCCCAGATTGTCTTCTCGGGAACGGTTGACATATTCTAAAGTCAGGTCAGAAGTGCCAATTTTTTGTAGCACACCCGCCCGGAATGTGGTTAGACTATTATCCACTCGGCTACCCGGTAGGGCTTCCGTTGCCCGATTAAAGATATTATCAGGATTGAAGGGGTCAAAAAACTCCACTACACTGCGGTCTAGGGGAGAGGTACCAAAGTTATCCTCGTGATCATAACTGACTTGCACATTGGTACTCTGACTCAGTTGCGCCGCAAGGCTAGCGCCATAGCGAGTTTGACCGGGGGTAAAACTGGTTGTGGCATTATTAGCAAAGCCTTCTTCCACGGAACGGTAATAAGCTCGCCCTTGAATCCTATCGGAAAAAGCATTCACGGCTTCCAATCGATACGCATTCCCGGTAACTAATCCCATAAAGGGAGACTCATTGGTGGAATGACCATATTCGCCCACAATCCGTCCTTGAGTTCCCAAGGAAATCAAAAAGTCCGCACCATAGAGTTCAAAGTCTCGCTCTCCCTGATTTTCCCGCAGATAGGTTGTTCCTATCCATCTTTGTTGTTGAAAGTCTTGGGAGAAGTTATATTGCAACCGTCCCCCATAGATATTGGTATCGTCATCCGCTTCAAACTGATAGGTAACAATGATTCGCCGCACTAAGGTAGTCCCAAAGGGGTCAAATTCCGTGGCTTGAATCGGACGTCGGAATAGGAGTGTTCCTCGGTCATAATCAATTTCATAATCAGGACCGCGATAGAGGGCTTTGCGTTCAATAACGGTACCGGGGCGATTCAGTTGTTCGGTTTCAATGTAAACGTTTTCACTTCCAGGAATCAGCAGGCGGCGCGAGAGGAAGTAGTAACCACTGGTGCCATCAGGAACAATCCCATCCCGTTGAAATCCTTCGACATCGGGGCTAAATAGGGCAGTAACTTGCAGATTCCCCAGGTTATAATTGCCTTTAAACCCATGTAATGCCCTGGCTGTGGCGGTGAATTCCTGGGAGGAACGGGTAAATTCTGTGGTGTTGTAGTCCCCCCACATGGCATAGTCGGGTTCCGCCCCCGGAACCAGAGAGGAACGCTCGAAGCGTAGATATACGCTGTCTTTGGAGGGGGTGAGATAATCAACGGTGGAACTATCCCCATAAACGGGGTATTGGTTCTCACAAAACTGGGGTCCCCGAAATAGGCGAGTGATCCCATCACAGGTTTCATTCAGGGGGCGATCGCTATTATAGGCGCCGGTGAATAACCATTCCCCAATCCGACCTGTGGCAAACACCGAACTATCTAGGTCAGCTTCTAGACCATCGTCAATACTATCCGGATTGAGAAACTCACGGCGAGAGTCCCAAAAGTTGGTTCCCGCCTCCCCAATCCGCAAATTGACCACCCCAGAGACTAAGGAAGGGCGCAGGTGGGTGACGAATTCGATTTGGGTATAGGCTTGGATGGGTTCAGAAAATGTGGGAATCGCGGCGTTGAGTACACTTTCTTCTAGGGTGATTTGTCTGATGTCTGGGACACCGAGTCGTTCAATCGCCGCCCGAATCCGGACTTTTTGGGCGTCTATACCGGATTGTAATCTGGCGCTAAATTGTCCATTTTTCGCCAGAACTTGAAAGCCGAGTTGATCATCATCGTAGTCAGCGCCAACAAATTCCCCGGCTGCTGCGGTGAGGGTGACGATGACATCCTCTTCAATGAGTTCACCCGTTTCTCTGGTGATACTGCCCTCAATTGTAATCGTAGACCGACCATCAGCGGGTACACGGGGATCGCCGACTGGGGTGAGGGTAATTTCGAGGTCTTTTTGATCTGCGATCGCGTCAACGGTAACCTGGAGACTGACGGGTGTGCCGTTATCTGGGGCAACGGTGATGGTATTGTCACCCTTTTTCAAGGGTAGATCATACCATATTTGAGTAATAATGGGTTGAGTTTCATTCCGTTCGATCGTCGTCCGGGTTTGAGCAGATAGAGGCTGCTGATTAATCGTCACCTGAACTTGACTATCCCGATGATACTGAACCATCAAGTTGGTTGTGCGATCGCCAATTGTACCGGGTTCAGGGCTGAGAATGCGAACTTCACCAGGCGCCAATTGCAGCCCGTTATTGATGGTTTGTTGAGCCGTGCGGCTAAATTCATCCTGGAATGCTTCGAGTTCCAACTCTGGGGTTTGTTCTTCCTCATCTTCCGAGACGTAGCATGCTACGTCTCTACATTGCTCCTCTGCTCCAGACGCGCCATGGTGCAGGGCGGGTTTAGTCAAGTTATCGGTTTCTTGGGTCACGTTATCAGTTAAACCCGCCCCTACAGATTGATCAAACCGGGCGGGTTTAGTCAAGTTATCGGTTTCTTGGGTCACGTTATCAGTCAAACCCGCCTCTACAGATTGACTCCTCGGCTCCTCGGCTTCCTCATCCCAAGTCATATTGGGTAAAGGGTCTAAGGGCGATTCCATCCTGGCGGGTTCAATTGAGCCAAAGTCTGCACTGCTCTGAGATTGGGCAATGCTTTCGGACAGGGTATTATCTTGCGCTTCCCTCTCCTTGTAGGAGAGGCGTCGGGAGAGGTGGGGAGGGGTCTGACCCCGGATTAATTGACCAACAGCTTCCTGGGAAGCACTGACATCTTCCCGTTGCCAGCCCTCGGTTTCTGCTTCCGGCGACACCTCATCGGCTTTCGCCACCGGAATGATGCCAATAATCCCAATTAGGATAACCAGCAACCCTACAGAAATCGAGGAAAACCATCCTTTACCTGAAACACTCTCATCTTCGATACCTTTAAGTAACGAAAAATAAAGCCTGAATCTCAGTGTTTTGGGTTGACTCGCGTCCTCCCAACGGTTCTGATACTGAGTATTTTTCATCACTGCTCCTCCCCGTAAGCCGGTGTCACCGCAAAGTTCATTCGCGCCATCCCCCCCGGTGAAAGTCGCACCAAGCGAGATTGACTATTCCCTTCAATAAAATAGAGATTCGGCGCAAGGCTGTATCCGGGCAAACTGCTCAAATCTAGAGTCCCACTGCGATTACCTGCGATAACGTTAGCCAATGAAAACAAGCCATCGGCATCTGTAGTAATTCGGTTCCCATCATCCATGTAAACCACTGCATTGGGAACTCCCGGTTCTCCCGGTTGCTGTTCGCCATCAAAGTTTTTATCCACGAACACCCGCCCCACGACTGTGCCGCAATCAGATAAAATTCCCGGTCGAATCCGCATCAAAAAGCTGGCAATATTACTGCGTCGTTCCTGTGCTACATTTCGACCATCCCCCCGAATCGCATCCGGTGTGATTACGGCAGCATAGATAACATTTAGGGTTTGATTGGGTTCTAAGCGGGGATAGGTAAACTCGACATTTCGTTCATTACGCTCTGCTGGAGGTAATGTCACAGGTTCTGTGTTGGTGCCTGTTGTAATCGAACCTTGCAACGACTCCGGCAAAAATCGCACGCCCAAGGGCAATCTATCCGCCAGCACAATACCACTGGCGGCTGATTGACCGCTGTTTCTCAGGGCGAGGCGATAAACAACCGTATCTCCCGGTTCAGCCGCTGCCCTATCTGCTGTTTTAATCAGCTCTAGAGCCGCCTGACCCGCCACCAAGGAGGTTTGATTAGAGTTAACAATACCTGTACCTGGTAAATTATCACCGGACGCCGAAGCTTGATTCCTAATTTCTTGGGCGGTGACCGATGAAGTTCCAGTGAAAAATAATGTAGCAATAAGCGTGCTTAGCAGCCGCTCATAGCTTCCTAACGTTGCCGTTAAAGATTTCATCAAAAGGTAGTGACCCAAAAGGGAGTTAGATTGTTCAACAGGAAGGAAACTCGTTTGTCAGTCAGTTTATGGACAAACGTTTACTCTGGACGTTGAGTTTGATTAACTGTTTTTGGTTTTCCACAAAAAGTAACAAGTGATGGGCTATACCTTAGCACAAAATATGTTGATATTTTTCCATTTTTTACTCCCGATTTAACTGGTTGAGTTGGTCAGTTGCCCTATGTTCCCTGATGCGAGCTAATCACTTTAGCCTTAACATCAATGATCTAACTTCTCGGTTATAAACTAACTCCCAAGCCTGTCATAGCTTGCAGTTTGGCGTTTTTTGCTAGTCAGGGTAAACTCCCCAGAATAGTTATACTAACCCATGAGATCTGACCTGACAAGCCATTTTCTTTAAAATTTACTTCATAAACTTTTGATGGCTCAAGGAACACAAAACAGGGTAAAGGGAAGTTAGGAGTGCGTATAGCAGGTGCTAACACTATGTTATACAGTAGCCATGAGTCAACCCTGTTATACTCTTACTTTAGTGTATTACATCAACTCGGAAGCGACTGGAGAGGGAAAATTTCCTGTCCTCGGTTAATTAAGAATTAGTTGCAACAACCCGCTGGGCGCTCACTTGATTAGCACAAGGGCGACCCGATTCAATATCTGTAATATTCGATAATGTTGTCTGGGCAATATTTTGTAAAGCATCTTCAGTAAAAAATGCTTGATGACCTGTAATTAAAACATTTGGAAATGTTAATAGCCGTTGAAAAACATCATCTTCAATCACTTCTGTAGACAAATCTTCAAAGAATAAATTGGATTCTTGTTCGTAAACATCTAAACCCAGATAGCCAATTTTCAGAGACTTGAGCGCATCAATAACGGCTCGCGTATCAATCAGTGCGCCGCGACTGGTGTTAATCAGCATAACGCCTGGTTTCATTTGCGTCAACGATTGAGCATTGATCAGGTGATGGGTTTGAGGGGTTAAGGGACAATGCAGGGAGATAATATCTGAAGTCGCGAAGAGTTCTGGGAGATCAACATATTTAACCCCCAATGCTTCACAATCAGGATTTGTATACAAATCATAGGTCAATAATTGACACCCAAATCCATGCAAAATCTTGGCAACGAGGAAACCAATTTTGCCCGTACCGACAATCCCTACCGTTCGCCCATGTAAATCAAATCCTATGAATCCATCGAGGGAAAAATTTCCTTCTCGCACTCGGTTATAAGCGCGATGAATTTTACGGTTAAGGGTTAAAATGAGTCCTACAGTATGTTCAGCGACAGCATAAGGTGAATAGGCTGGAACTCGCACCACAGTTATGCCTAAATCAGCCGCCGCATTTAAATCGATATGGTTGAACCCCGCAGAACGTGTGGCAATCAGCTTTGTCCCCTGTTCTGCAAGCAGCCGCAAGGTTATTTTATCAAGCTGATCATTGATAAACACGCATACCGCCGGAAACCCTGCTGCTAATGCTGTGGTTTCCTGGGTCAGACGGGGTTCAAAAAACACTAGGTCATGATTATCATTAGCGTTGGCAGTTTCTAGAAAATTTCGGTCGTAGGATTTGGTATTGAAAACAGCGACTTTCATGGTAGTTTATTGGTTGGTTTAATGTAAAATTAAACAGCTAATGTTTCCTATTTCCTATTCCCCGTTCGCGGTTCCCTGTTCCCTAAAGCAACGGATTAATTCTGCCACAGACCAAGCTTGAGCGATCGCGCCTTGGGGGAGATGAGGTTTGTCTCCATCGAAAATCTCGGAAATAGACCCCAGACAAGCTTGGTGCTGTAGATGATCCAGCAAAGGTTTCCAGTCAAAGGGAAGGGGATCTCTCGGGTAGAAGCGTTTCCACGCCCGACTAAACGATCCAATCAACCAACTCCAAACCGTTCCCTGGTGATAAGCACTATCCCGATGCCAGCGATCGCCGCCATAATAACCAATATACTCAGGGTCAGCCCGGTCAAGACTTCGCAAACCGTAGGGAGTTAACAAGCGATCGCGTGCTACTTGTAACACCTGTCGCGCCTGATTCGACCCAAAACCACAATGATACAGAGACAGCGCCACTACCGCATTGGGGCGAATTTGGGTATTGCGGTGATCATCGGGTTCTATGGTGTCATAGAAGTATTTTTGCTCTGGATTCCAAAACTTTTGCAACGAAGTTTTCACCTGTTGTGCTTGCTTGATATAATTTTGAGCCTGGTGTAACAAACGCACCCGATCTTTAACCTCACCCGTCGCCATTTTTTCAGTCCATTTAGCAATCCAACACAACGCCGAATACCAAAGCGCATTAATTTCAATCGCTTTTCCCTGACGGGGTGTAATCGGTTGACCATCCAGCACCACATCCATCCACGTAATAGCCACATCCGGCGCTTCCCAGGTTAAGAGTCCATCCACCGCGTCAACTTGAATATTGTAACGGGTGCCTGCGGTATAAGCTTTGTAGATTTTTCGGACTGTTGGATATTGCTCAATCAAAAAATCCCAATCTTGGGTAATTTCCAAATACAATCCCAAGGTTTCCAGCCACCACAGAGACGCATCAATACTGTTATAAATCGGTTCACTCTCCGCATCGGGAAAGGTATTTGGAATTAAACCATCACGACAATAACTACCAAAGGTTTGGAGTAATCCCCTTGCCAAACTAAAACGCCCTGTAGCTAATGTCAATCCGGGCAAAGCGATCAGTGTATCCCGCCCCCAATCATTGAACCAGGGATAGCCAGCCATCACCGTTGGACTACTAATCGAGGCGCACCAGGCAATAAATTGATCCCCAGCTTTGAGTAACTGACGCCAAATCGTCTCCCACTCTTGCTGCGATTGCATCGGATATGGATATCTAATTTCATCGTCCCCAGCTCCCCCAGCTGCTATAGCCACTAACTGATTTTGTCGCTCTTGTTCCCCTTGCACCGCCGCCTCAAACACTTGAGCATTTAACTGGAACTCTGTCGTACCTTGAGGACATCCCACCCGCGCTTCCAACGTAACGGTTGCGCCCGGTTCTAGAGAAATAGTAAGATAACCAGGACTATACAGATCTTCGCGATCGCCTAACCCACGTTGATTTTCTTCAGGATAGTAATAATTCCGATACCACAATTCATCCGGTTGATACTCGCCTGCACTCCACCCCAACTGCCAAGGCGTACCCACTTGACCCGGACGCATGGCTTGCAGATAAAGGCATTGATGTCCGACTAATTGCGAGAATTGTAAATTTTCTTCATCAAATTGCTGGTGGTGAAAGTCGCGATCGGCAATTAGGGGTCGTAGCCTTAATGTTGCCACATCACTACCTTGATAGGAATACTGAATCAGAATCCGGTGATGAAATTGGCGGGTTTGCTCATCCTCAACTAACCCGTAAGGCATAACCAGTTGGCGCGTCAATTGCCACTGCTGATGTCCCCAAACCCACTGAGGAACAGGATCGGTTTCAAAGGAGCGCAGAAATTGATATCCTACCGGATCAATCGTCTTACCCCCATTCCAGAAATTGGTTGAAAGCGCCCAAATCTTGCCAGATACCTCCAGACTCGTATCTAGATGAGAGAATAACAACGTCCGACGCCTAGGCGGATCGAGTGCCGCAATCAACCAGCCGTGATACGTGCGAGTGCGAGCATCGCAAACTGTACCACTGGCAAAACTGCCTAATCCATTCGTAAGCAGCCATTCCCGCCGATCCAAATAATTCACCACAACCTTTTTCTCCCAATAGCACCCAACCGATTGTCGCGGAACCTTCCGCGTCGCTTCTACAAGGCTGATCAAGCCAAGAAACCCAACAATGTTGCTTAAAATAGCCTAGTTTAGCGGATATCGGTGGATTGTGAGACGGCACTTGCCTGTCTAAAATACCCCGACTTCATCATTCATCCTTCTGCCGTCGTGCTTTCTCAAAATCGTTATGACTATGATATAGTCGTAACAGTTCGTAAACAATTTGTGTTTATTGACGGCGGTAGAGTTGTTAAAACTTTACCGATCACCTATAGCGAACGTATACACCAAAGCATTCAAGGAGGATAATTTCATGGAAGGATGTCTGCGAGTTGGTCAACCGGCTCCTGACTTCAGTGCGACGGCGGTTGTCGATCAAGAATTTAAGACCATCAAGCTGTCTGACTACCGGGGTCAATATGTAGTCATATTCTTCTATCCGCTAGACTTCACCTTTGTCTGTCCCACAGAGATTACAGCATTTAGCGATCGCTTTAGTGAATTTAAAGAAGTTGGCACTCAGGTTCTCGGTATCTCCGTGGACAGTGAATTCTCTCACCTAGCTTGGATTCAAACCGATCGCAAGAGTGGTGGTGTGGGTGATCTGAATTATCCTCTGGTATCTGATATCAAGAAAGAAATCAGCACCGCTTACAACGTCCTTGACCCAGATGCAGGTGTAGCTCTGCGAGGATTATTTATTATCGACAAAGATGGCATTATCCAGCATTCGACCATCAACAACCTCTCTTTCGGTCGGAATGTAGACGAAGTGTTGCGGACTCTGAAAGCGACTCAATACGTTCAGGCGCATCCAGATGAAGTTTGCCCTCAAGGTTGGCAACCCGGAGACAAAACAATGGTTCCCGATCCCGTTAAGTCCAAGGTTTACTTCTCAGCCGTTTAACGCTTACCCACCTATCTGGTAGGGGCGCACGCCCCGTGCGCCCTTTGCCGTTATAGCTTCCGTCGTAACGGTTAGGACTTTCTTTAACGGCTAAAACGACCATGTATTAATCATAAACTATTTGCCATCTACCTTTTGCGATAAAATAAGTTGTTGGATCAGGTGAAGTCAATGCTAACATCAACTGACTTTAGGGGTTTATTTAACGAGCGTTTTCTGCGTAATTTTTTTCCCATACCGGCTACTAATCCGTTGAGATTAGGACAACTGACTCCAGATTTTGAACTACCAGACATCACAAATAATCGTCAGGTGAGATTATCGAGTTACCGAGAACAGCAACCTGTTCTGCTGGCGTTTACCCGCATTTTTACCGAAAAGCAATATTGCCCCCTTTGCTATCCTCATATTCAGGCGATGAATGAGCAATACGAGCAATTTACCCAGAAGGGGGTAGAAGTGTTAATGATAACGAGTACTGATCCTCAGCAAAGCAAAACAGTGGTCAAGGATTTAGGATTTAAAATACCCCTGTTGAGTGATCCGAGTTGTCGCACCTTTCAAACCTATCAAGTTGGTCAGGCACTGGGAGCGCCTTTACCTGCTCAGTTTCTAGTCGATAAGCAAGGTAAACTCCGCTTTAAACATTTGTTTTCATTCTTATCTCCAAATGCGGAGATGGAGAAGGTGATCTCGCTCCTTGAGTAGTTGCTTGTCGTCTGGGTTCTGTGTGATGACGAGGGATGAAATATACGCTCAACTGTTATCTAACGATAAATAGAAAATTTTGCGCCAAGTCATTGAATTCAATTCCACACAATCAGGTTAGGATTCCTATCCATAATCTGAAATTTGGATAGAGTTTTTAAGGGATATTACTGAATCAGATTGCTGCCTACTATACCAGAGGAGTCTACCAATGGAAGATACAATCAAGGTTCAAACTATTGATAAAAATAACTGGAGTACCACATTGCAGGGATTCCAACCCAATCAGGTTCGGCAGGTTTGGCAAGTCCTTGCTTTTGATGGAACAATCCTGGGTACTATCTGTGAATCGGTAGAGGATAAATACTACCTCAACGGTCATCCCGAATTGGACTATCCATCTCTACAAGTAGCGGCGAGAGTCCTGATTGAAAATCAAGGATCTTTGTAAATACCCTTCTACCCTTTCATACCAAGTTGCATTCAAAGATATAACTTTCTCTCCCCCTGCTCCCCCTGCTCCCCCTGCTCCCCCTGCTCCCCCTGCTCCTCCCCCTGCTCCCCCTGCTCCTCCCCCTGCTCCCCCTGCTTTTCTACTATGTTTGAGCGCAACTCGGTATCAACCCTTACCCAGATGTTGACGCACTGGAATCTGAACCACAAACTCTGTTCCCTGTCCTAACTTACTCTGACACAAAAGCCGACCGTTATGTTTTTCAACTACAATTTGATAGCTAATCGATAATCCTAAACCTGTCCCCGTCCCCACCGGTTTAGTCGTAAAGAAAGGATGAAATAGCTGTTGCTTAACCTCCTCCGTCATTCCGGGACCATTATCGATAATTCGGATCGCCACCGCTTGGTTATCTAAGAGTTCAGTCTGCACTCGAATTGTACTAGGATTGGCTTTAATATCGTCCCGTGACCGATTTTTATTTTGCTCATCAATGGCATCAATGGCATTGACTAGCAAATTCATAAACACTTGATTCATTTGTCCCGCGTAACATTCAACCTGCGGCAGATTACCGTATTCTTGAATCACCTGAATACCAGGATTATCACCCCGTGCTTTGAGTCGGTTTCGCAGAATCATCAGGGTACTATTAATGCCCTCATGAATATCTACGGCTTTCATATCGGCTTCAGCGATACGGGAAAAATTTCGCAGGGAGTAGACAATTTCACAAATCCGCTCCGCTCCAACTTTCATGGAATCCAGAAGTTTGGGCAAGTCTTCCACCAAAAATTCCAGATCGATGGCTTCGATTTCTGACTGGATTTCTGGCGTGATCTGGGGATATTGCTGTTGATAGAGTTCGATTAAACCCAACAGATCGGTGGCATAGTCACTGGCGTGGACTAAATTACCATAAATAAAGTTAACCGGATTATTGATTTCATGGGCAACGCCGGCGACTAACTGTCCTAAGCTGGACATTTTTTCACTTTGCACCAACTGCGCTTGGGTTTTCTGGAGTTTGACGACGGTTTGCTCAAGCTGTTGGGCGTGGGTTAAGGCTTTAGCTTCCGCCGTGCGACTTTGTTCATAGAGTTCCGCTTGTTGGAGTGCGATCGCTAATTGATCGGCGATGGTACACATTAACTCTACCTCGGCGTTTTGCCAATCGTAGGTTCGATTATCCATCATCAGTCCTAAAGCGCCCCAAACTGAGTTACCACAGTGCAGGGGAACCAACAACCACGCCCCAGGAAACTGTTGCGCGACGGCTGTATTGGTTGTGTCTGCCAAACAGCGGGTATCGTTAATCCGCACCACTTCTAAGCCTTTGAGTCGTTCAGCCAAGGGGTTATTTTCATCGGGAATTTCTACACCCAAGACTTTGGGCAAACATTCATCGCGACACGACTCCGCTACATTTACCCAGAGTTGGCGTTCGGGAATATACTGGATAATTTGAGCGCGATCCACTTGCAAAAGGCTCTCAATTTCTTGGGTAGCGGTAGAAAAAATCGTTTCTAAGTCGAGTGAGCAACGAATCGCGTGAGTTAGGTGATTGATCGCTTGTTCTCGTTTGAGGTGATACTGAGCCTGATGGTACAGTTGACTTTGACCGATCGCGATCGCGACTTGGTCGGCAATGGCGGCGATTAATTCTACCTCTGAGTTTTGCCAGGAGTCGGGATGACTGGTTTTACCTAAAGCTAAACTCCCTAATATCTGAGAATTGAAGTGCAAGGGAACCCATAACCAAGCTCCCGGCAAGTCTTCAGCTAAGCCTTGGCTAAATGTACTCCTATCCTCCCTAATAATTTCTAATTGCTTGAGCCGTTCAGCTAGGGGATGATTTTGATCCGGAATTTTCTGTCCCAGAGTACTGAGATCCTCTGGAGAGCGGCGATATTCTGCCACGGATAACCAACACTGGCTCTCTGGCAAATATTGTACAATTTGGGCACGATCAACGGGTAATAGCTCGCCAATCTCGCGGACGGTTGTCTCAAAAACTGTGGTTAAGTCCAATGAACAGCGGATGGCTTGAGTGACTTGATTAAGGACTCGCTCTCGCCAGAACAGAGATTTTGCCTGTTCGTAAAGTTGGCTTTGTTGAATGGCAATAGCAACTTGAGAGGCTAACCCGTCGAGTAAGTCAATCTCAAAGGATTGCCATTTCCGGGGTGCATTACAGTGATGGGCAATCAGCAGTCCCCACAAGCGCGTTGGGCTTTGAGTTGCTGTTAAGACATTGAGTTGGGATTGTGGGATGGGTAGTAGTTTTTCACTGTGGACAATTGGCACAACCAGGTTAGCCCGTACCTGGTATTTGGCGAGTAAGTTAATATAACACTGGCTCAGATTAGCCCCATAGATATCATCCAGGGTTCTCACTCGACCTTGTTGGTAGAGTGAGAGGTAGTTTTTCTCAAAACAGGGGTCATAAATCTGGTTGCCTAAAATCGAACACCAGCGTGAATCTACGGATTCGACAACCACCTTGCCACTCCAGTCGGGATTGAAGCGCAAAATAATCACCCGATCCGTTTGCAGAACCTGGCGTACTTCCGCCACGGTGCGTTCGAGAATGTCCTCTAAGTTCAGCGACTGACGAATGCGTTGAGTAATTGCGCTGATTAACTGCTCTCGCTGAACCTGTTGTCGCAACGTGGCTTCTGCTTGCTGGCGTTGGTGGATTTCGGTTTGGGCTTGCTGATAGAGTTCTGATTGTTGAATGGCAACTGCCGTATGAGTGGAAAGATTTTGCAGCAACTCAATTTCCCACGGTTGCCATTTTCGTGGTGTTTGGCACTGTTGAGCCACAAGTAATCCCCACAAGCGTTCCTCATGGACAATAGGGATAACCAGGTTTGCTCTCACTTGGAATTGAGCGAGTAATTCAATATGACAGTCGGTTAACCCAGCATTATAGATATCTTCGACGGATTGGACGCGCCCTTTTTGGTAAAGATGGATATAGTCCTCGGCAAAGTAGCGATCGTTGATCACAGTTCCGGAAATGGGTTTCCACTGAGAACCCACGGATTCAACCTCTACCACACCACTCCCATCTTCATAGAGGCGAAAGACAAGTACGCGATCGCACGCCAAAATTTGCCGTACTTCGGCGACGGTGGTATTGAGAATCTCGTCTAAGTCTAAGGAATAGTGAATCCGTTGCGCGATCGCACCAATTAACCGCTCTCGCAGATATTGCTGTTGCACAGCTGTTTCGGTTTGTTTGCGATCGGTAATATCGATGCAAGAGCCGATATAGCCTAAAAACTGACCACTGGGGGTAAATCGTGGCGTTCCTGTATTTAAAATCCAGCGATAGTCTCCATCTGCTCGTCGTAGGCGATATTCCATCCGAAACCCTTGACGAGCATTAAACGCCTCCTGATACGTCTCTAAGCTGGACTTGTCATCGGAATGCACCCCCTCCGCCCAACCATTACCCAATTCTTGCTCCAGACTACGTCCGGTAAATTTTAACCAGCCTTGATTAAAAAACGTACATAACCCATCTGTACCGGACATCCATAACAGCACAGGGGCGCTATCTGCCATGGTGCGGAATCGGGCTTCACTCTCTTGGAGAATATCTTGGGTGTATTGGTTATCACTCAGTTGTTCCATAGTCGGAACGGCTACTCCATCCGCCAACTGATCAGCTTTTGGTTGCCATTTGTCTTCAATAGACTGGTGATTTGTGATATCACGCAAACGATAAAGTATTGTCCCTCCCTGGATAGAAACCTGCTTTACATTAACGACTAAAGTATGAGGTTTGCCTGTCTTATCGGTAATTTCTAGCTCAATATTACGAACCTTCCCTGCAGCCGCTAAAGCTTGCCAAGTCAAGGGCAGGTTGCCCAGCAGTTTAGTAATATTACCCAGAGCGCGGACTTCAGACAAAGAATAGCCAAAAATAGAGGTGACCTGAGGACAAATATAGGTAAAAATACCCTTGTCATTGGTGATTAAAAAAGCTTCATTATTATTGCTCAGAGGAGTTGGGAGCAATGCTTGTGACTTAGCCGTCGTCATATCTTCACAAACGAGACTGATGATCGAATTAGAGGCGGTTATCGGGAGCAAACGGGTTCTTGCCTTAACCCAAACAATCCTGCCATCTTTACCAATCAACCGAGTTTCCCAGTGATGAATTTCAGTGGGATGTTTACTTAGATTACTCAATAAAGCTTGATACTGGCATTGGCTGTCTTGCTCCAAAAGCCGATGAATTGGCTTTTGCACTAATTCCCAAAAATCATACCCCAAGTATGCTGCACCGAACTGACTTACATCCAAAATCACCCCATCAAAATTCAGGGTGAAATAAATGCATGGAAGGGTCTCATACAATATCCGCATCCATTTTAGTTGCTCCGGACTATTGCCTGTCCATGATAATTTTTCAGGCTGATAGTTTTTTCTGGCACTGTTCATCCATTGGGACTTTTTCAAATCGAACTTTTTCATAAGTTGACTCATGCCAATTCGATGATAAATTGAGGCATTTTCTCGATCATAACCCTCAAGTTATTATTTATTTTTCGGATTTAGAGGAATGACTGTAAAAAATAGTTAAACTTGATGGGAGTTTAAAACAAGGGTCAGCCTCATTCGCTCACGTCAAATTCTGGGCTAGCGTTGAATCAAATTTCCCCCTGTTTTCACGGAAGCTGTGGTGAGGCGATTGTTCTAATCTGGCTATCGATCGCCATTTATCTCTACTCTTTTTCCCAGATGTACTGAACTTGGTTGTTATATCATGTCAAACTTTGCCAATAAAAAAACACGGCTTGTTTCCGTCTCTCCCAACTCCTGCGTCTGTCCTTGATTCACAGGTTCAATTGGACATAATATGACAACACATGCAGTTTTTGAGCTATCTAATCATAAGCTAATATAAATTTCCCACTATTGTGACTGAATCCACGAATAACTTTAAAAAACGTTATAAATCCGTTACTTATTTTGATTTACTATCGGGTTAAGTTTATTTATCTTTACAAAAAAAACAATAGGATGCACCCTGCATCCCTGTACCCTAAAACTCTGTATTACCCATATCTTTCTTCAGATTTCCTGGGTGGACTCCGGAGATGAGGGAGATGATGTGTTCCAGACGTAGAATGCTACGTATGGAACACTCAGGGCGGGTTTAGCCGCATCTTTTGTGAGATAAAAATAGTGAAAAGAGCTCCTACATACGAGAGGCGCCATGCCCTTGAAGGTAATGAAGGATCACAACTCACAACTCAAAACTCAAAACTCTCCCTGCACCCTCTAAAGACTTACCTGAGACAAATAGCTGCGGGGATCAAAATGACGGCTTGCCCGGATTTTTTCATAGTACTCTCGCTCAACTGGTGTGATATCTTTTGGTGTAGCAATGATAATCCGCACCAGTTGGTCACCGCGTCCACCTTTAGGTTGAGTCCAGCCTTTACCGCGCAAGCGTAAAGATTGACCCGAACGAATCCCGGCTGGCACATTAACACTGACCTTCCCATCAGGAGTCGGCACCTCAATAGTAGCGCCCAATACTGCCTCATCGGGCATCACTGGCACTTCACACAGAAGATTACCGCCCTCGAACTGGAAGAAGGCATGAGGTTTTAAGTCTACAATCAAGTACAAATCACCGCGTTGCTGGTTGTAAGGGCTCACTTGACCCTTGCCTCGAACACGAACACGACTCCCTGGTTTAGCACCGGGCGGAATCCGCACTTCGATGACTTCACTGCCCAAATTAATCCGTTTTTGCGTACCCTGGAAAGCATCAGACCAGCTCAACGTAATTGTTGCTTCCCGATCAGTCCCAGCTGCTGCTTTGCCATTTTCATAGCCAGAGAAATCATTAAAGCCACCAAAGCCACCGGTAAAGTCATTAAAACCCGAACCCGTTGCTCCGCCCGGAGTAGAGCGATAGGTGTACGTCCGGCGAGTTCCCGTACCTCCTGGCGTACCTGTAGCGGCTGTATTAAAGCGCCCTAGAAGTTCGTTAATAAACTCGTCAAAACTACCATATTGACCAAAATCAAAATTACCGAAATCAACATTAGCACCCCCGGCTCCAGGATACCCACCAACTCCTGCTTGCTTCCAGTACTGACCAAACTGATCGTATTTCTTGCGTTTTTCGGGGTCAGACAAGACTTCGTAGGCTTCGTTAACTTCTTTAAATTGAGCCTCAGCTTGTTTGTCACCCGGGTTCATGTCTGGGTGGTACTTCCGCGCCAGACGTCGAAAACTCTTTTTAATTTCATCCGCACTAGCCGTCTTGCTAACTCCCAGGACGGCATAGTAGTCTTTAAAGTCAGTTGCAGCCATGAAGGGTTTCTCCTCTACTCCAAGGATTTAATCGATAAACTGGGCTAATAGTTCTCTACCTCAAAGCTAGAGTAACAAACCTCAGCCTGGGTTTAAGTTCGGATCTTTCTCACTCACGCGATCGCGATTTCCACACCTGAAGCCTCCAATAGAGAAGCCATGGCATTTTTCTCCATCATGCCACTTTCCCTAAACCGTTGCTTACCCACATTAGTTGTGGATAGTAGCTAATCTAAAAATTAGCTCAGCTTTGGCTGACTCAACGAGTGTGGATTTCCCCCTATCCAGTTATAGGGAATACAGTTGTAGGGGCGGGCGCGAGTCACATCAGGGCGGGAAAAACACGATAATAGTCTCTCCCCGCCCCTATTTCCCTCAACGAGTTCGCTGTCCCTCCTCGGAACCTCAACGAAGTAAGCCGAAGTCCGAACTGTGCATTTTGGAGATAATCCAATGAATGTGACTAGTTCCTTACCGCCATTTCTAGAAAGATGTCCCCTCTTAAGGCGACCCAATCAGAGGTCTTGCAGTATTTCCGAACTAGGAAAACATCCGGAGGTGCGTACCATCTAGAAACTCATGCGGTAGACAATGCTTACGTTGGAATCTGATTCTTCCAAGCTGCCGCTTCAACGAATTAAGCGGCAGTCATTGACAACTTTACCGTCCCCATTTCCCTAGAAAGACCTAAATGACGGTTCCATCGGGAATTACAGCATTTTTGAGAACAACGACAATGCCATTGCGGATCAAAAAGCCTTGTTTTTCACGTTCGGCTTCCTCGACTCGATCTTTGTTCACAATCTGAACATCCTGACCAATGCGAGCGTTTTTGTCAATGATGGCACGGCGAACTGTGGTTCCTTCACCAATCCCTAAGGGCACACGTCCAGTCTCTACACCTGATTTACGTTCGGCAAAGGGTTCGTAGAAGTCACTTCCCATGATCAGAGTATCTTCAATCACACAACCGGCTTCAATGCGAGAGCGAACTCCCAACACCGAGTGATGGATACGACAATCTTTGAGAATACAGCCTTCTCCAATAATCGATTGCGTCACATGACTATCCAAAAGTTTGGTCGGAGGCAAATAACGGGCGCGAGTATAAATCGGTGCCTCTTTGTCATAGAAGCTAAAGGGCGGCTGGGGTTGCCGAGTTAAGGCTAGATTGGCTTCATAGAACGCTTCAATGGTACCAATGTCTTCCCAATAGTCGTTGAACAAGTAGGCTTGAACGTTATGATCCGCCGATGCTCCGGGGATTATTTCTTTACCAAAGTCGGTCTGTTCCAGGTTGGCTTGCAACAACTTGATCAACGCCTCTTTGCTAAAGACGTAAATTCCCATCGAGGCAATATAGGGTTTTTCCTTTGCCTCGTCTGGTTTCAACCCTAAAACCGTCGTATCCACCTGCATTTGCTTGAGGGCATCACCTTTGGGTTTTTCACTGAAATCAATCACCCTGCCCGTGTGATCAATTTTCATCAAACCAAAACTGCTTGCCAGTTTCTCACCGATGGGCACCACAGAAAGGGTGATATCGGCTTTAGTTTTGCGGTGGTGTTCCACGAAATGGCGATAGTCCATCCGATAGAGATGGTCGCCGGATAGAATGATGTATTCATCAACATCCCACTCCTCTAGTAGCCACAAGTATTGACGAACTGCGTCTGCTGTTCCCTGAAACCAGCTTGGATTTTCAGCGGTTTGTTGGGCAGCAAGGACTTCCACAAACCCATCGGTAAAGCCAGCAAAGTTATAAGCGCGGGCAATATGCCGATTTAAGGATGCTGAGTTAAATTGGGTAAGAACGTAAATTTGATAGATCTCGGAGTTGATGCAGTTACTGACCGGAATGTCAATCAGGCGGTATTTACCCGCCAAGGGAACAGCCGGTTTAGCCCGCAACTTGGTCAATGGATAAAGGCGGGTGCCCGCGCCACCTCCGAGAATGATACCTAATACTCTTTTCACGAAACACCTCTGGAATGCCGATAGACTCTCAAGTCTTAGTGTCCGCTTGTGTGGAAATCTTTTCAAGAGGGTAAGGGAGAAAGTTAACTCTCTTTTGGGAAAGAAAAACACGAAAAACGGCGGGAATAGAAGCACTTCAAGCCTTCTACCCCGACTGGAGTAATAATTTGAGGTAGGGGTTGTGAGCAACTATTCGGTTGAGCTTGTCAGTTCTACTCCGTTGATGCCCATTTTCCATTAAATTAGGAGAAGTAAGGGTAAAGGAAGTGAGAGATGTCAGCACAACTGTTACTGGTCGATGACGAACCGGGGATTCGGGAATCAGTCCCAGCCTATTTAGAAGAGGTGGGTGGTTTTACCGTCGATGTTGCCAGTAATGCCAATGATGCATGGCAAATGTTGCAACAAAAAACTCCCGATCTGGTAATTACCGACGTTATGATGCCTCAAGTCGATGGGTATCAGTTTCTCAAGAAGCTGCGAGAAGACCCTCGCTTCAAATCACTGCCGGTGATATTTCTCACGGCTAGAGGGATGACCACAGACCGAATTCAAGGCTATCAGGCAGGTTGTGATTACTATCTGTCTAAACCCTTTGATACGGATGAATTGGTCGCCATGGTGGAGAATTTGCTAGAACGTCGTGCGGCTACTGCTCAGGAAACAGCGGGTACAGCAGATTTAGGGAATATCGAGAAAGAGCTGACCGCGATTCGGGAAATGTTGGCTCAACGGGGCAATATTTCACAAACCCCTCCGCCCATCCGCATCGACTTTACGCCACGCGAGCAAAGTGTCTTGGATTTGGTCGCCCAAGGGCTGATGAATAAAGAAATTGCTCGCCGTCTGGAAACCAGCGTCCGCAATGTGGAGAAATATGTCAGTCGCTTGTTTAGCAAAACCGGAACTAATAGCCGCACCGAGTTAGTCCGTTATGCCCTTGAACATGGCTTGACTCAATAAAATATTCTGTTCCGTAGCAGGGGAAAAGGATAGCAGGGGAAAAAATTAGCACAAGAGAAAATTATATGAAAGTTAACATGGTCAAACTATAGAATTTCTAGTGCTAATCTAGGTGAATGTCACATTCCGCTACGTCCAGAGAAACAGATGGCAACCTTAGTTGTAACCACCGACACAGTTTTCAAAACCCAACCGATTCAGTCTTCAGAACTCGCCGACTCCGAGAAGTACCCTGTACCTAAGGGAGAATTCGGACTCAAAAGTTACCAGGAACAGAAGGGTCATCTTAAAGTCACCTTAGCCAATCCCCTGGGTGATCGCACGGAATGGTATGTGTTTAAAGGACACGTCGAGGTTCTCAACACCTCCACCTTAGTCGTCAGACAAGATACCATTTTCAAGACTAAACCCTTACAAGCCAAAGACCTACCCGACTCCGAAAAATTCCCGGTTGCCAGACGAGAACTCGCCGTCAAAAACTTCCAGGAAAGAGGTATCCATCTACTGGTGACGTTAGTGAATCCCCTTGACAATGATTCCAATCGCCTGGACTGGTATGTGTACGAAGGGCACATCGATGTGCTTAAAATTGCCACCTACTCTCCGCCAATGGACGAACCCGAACCCGTTAATCGGGGGATTTTGTTCCGAATACCAGGACGCGGACAAGTGGGAACGGATGACTCTATCATCCCCAATGGCAACTTTACCTGGGGTGAAGCGACAAAAAACGGGACTCGCATTCCGGTTAATGAACTCATTGTAAATAACATCATCGCTATGGCGCGACAGATGGAAGAGGTGAGATCACGCTTGGGAAATCGCTCCATTACTATTACCAGTTGGTATCGACCCCCGCGTGTGAATCGTGCTGTTGGTGGTGCGACGCGTTCGACCCACTTAGAGGGACATGGTGTTGATTTTTTGGTCAGTGGACTGACACCGAGAGAAGTGCAGCGACAACTCGATCCCTGGTGGCCCGCTGGATTGGGGTATGGGAGGAATTTTACCCATCTCGATAATCGAGGTTATCGGGCAAGATGGAATTACAATTAATTTGACGACTCCCCTGACTAAAAGTCAAGGGGATTCTTACAGGATGTTACGAGGCGGACTGAAGTCGCGCCTCTCCACCCTTGTTCCTGCTTCTCGGACTCTTAACTAGACTGTTGCCAGTCCCCGTCAGACCGTCTCCACAAGCATTTTCTTCGTCTAGGATGCGTCCCACCCCAGACAATCCTCTATTTCTAACAATCTGTGCAGCCGCTACATCGCGATGCGTGGTGTACCCGCACTCAGGGCAAGAGTGAACCCTATCACGCTTGTTTTTCTTACCTGTATGGGCATCGCATTGAGGGCAGACTTGGGAGGTGTAATCCTTGTTCACTTCACCAAAGTACACACCACGCTTCCAACACACCCATTTGAGGATGCTGACAAACTGCCCAAATCCGGCATCTAAAGTATGTTTCCCAAGCATCCCCTTTGCCCACACTCGAAAATTGATATCTTAGTGTTTTTGGTAGAGACGTTCCATGGCACGTCTGTCAAAAATTTCTTTTATAGCAACCGCCATAGCAGTTAGGACACATCATTTGGTAGAGACGTTCCGCCGGAACGTCTGGAACAACAGTTCGCTATACCTTGCAACAACAGCTCCTCCCCTTGGAAGCATGGAGTCTTAGACACTACCAAAGTGTAAGTATTCAACCGGACAGAATATTAAATAAATTGCCAAACTTTAATCGTTTTATCTTGAGCCGCACTCACCAAGGTTGAACGATCTGGACTAATTGCCACAGACATTACACCTGCTGCATGATCAGATAACGTCTGGAGAAGTTTTCCACTACCCGGATGCCAAAGTTTAACGGTTCCATCAGCACTACCACTGATTAATAGACTACCTTTGGCGCTAATTGCCACAGAATGAACCGCATCTGTATGTCCAATCAGTGTTAATAAAATATTGCCTGTCCTCAAGTTCCAGACTTGAATCGTCCCATCTGAACTACCACTGATTAAAAGTTGACCACTAGGACTAAAAAAGAGTGAATTGACGGCATCGGTATGTCCATGTAGGGTTAACTGAATCTCACCTGTGGCTAAATTCCAAAGTTTAATCGTGCGATCTACACTACCACTTGCCAAGGTTTGTCCATCTGGACTGATTGCAACCGTTTGAATCATGCTGGAATGACCATCTAGGCTGTTTTGTACATCCTGCGTCTTGAAATTCCAAACCTTAATCCGCTGATCAGCACTCCCACTGGCGAGAATCTTTCCATCTAAACTGATAGCAACTGACTTAATCCAACCTGAATGTTGCTTCAGGGTATGCGTTAAGGTTTGGGTACTTAATTGCCAAATTTTAAGCGTGTGATCCCAACTACCACTGACTAAAAACTGTCCATCTGGACTAAAAACAACGGCATCAATTAAGTTAGAATGCCCAGAAAGGGTACAATGGGATACATCACTATCCAGATGCCACAGTTTAACGCTACGATCCGCACCACCACTAGCCAGCATCTGTCCATCCGGATGAAAGGCGATCGCATGAATCGAACTCCAATGACCCCGCAATGTCTGTACACATTGCCACGTCGGTGTTAGCGTGTTTGGCGTCATCGATGAAACAGGGGAAGGGACTGAAAATAATGGGGCTAATTCTTGGCTTAAATTCAAATCCTGGAGAATCTGGGCTGCTGATTGATAACGCCGCTTCACCGCCCCCTCTAGCATTTTATTCAAGGTTTGCTTAAGCTGATCGCTAATGGGTTCGATCAGGTAATCTTGCCACACCCACATTCCTTCTAAACTGTTGAATAAGTCAAAGGGATGAACATTGGTCAGTAAATGAATACAAGTCACCCCTAAACTATACAAATCACTACTCGTCACCGCTTTGCCCATCAGTTGTTCCGGGGCGGCGTAAGCAGCAGAACCAATAACCGTTCCGGTTCGGGCTAATGCTGTTTTTGTAGTCAATTTTGCGGCACTAAAATCGACGAGAACCAGTTTCTCTGCCTCTGTCTCTATTCCTGTATCTGGAGAACGAATAATATTAGCTGGATTAATATCGCGGTGAATCACCTGATGAGAATGAATATACTGCAAAACAGGCAGCAGTTGTGCCAAGATATGACGAATTTGGGTTTCCTTAAATGCCCCTTCTTTAGCGAATTGTTGGGCTAAGCTTTCTCCCTCCACTAAGCGTTGCACGATCGCACCCGCTGTTCCCATTTGCGGATTGGGTTCAAAATAAGCCAGCAGTCGGGGAATCTGGGGGTGTTCGCCTAGATTTTGTAATCGGGCGGCTTCTTGACGAAAGGATGCAGCCGCTTTCTCGGTATTGGTTGTACCTTGATTGGTGGGTGAAAACTGCTTGATAATACAAGGGGATAATCCAGACTCATATTCGTCAATTGCCCTAAAGGTACGACCAATACCCCCCTGACTAATCAACTCCATGGCACGGTAGCGATCGCCTAAAAGTAATCTTGACCCACAAGCAGAGCAAAATCTGGCATGATCCGGGTTGTCGGGTTTGTGACAAGTTAGGTTAAAACAATAACTCATTCGCTCTCTTTTTGGAGTCAGGAGTTTATTCTATCGAAAAGAGGGGTTTGGGGGAGCAATAGAACCCCATCGGACACGTAACTCCTGTGGAGTAGGGTGGGGGTGCCTATAATACAGATATCATCCACCTTACTACTCGCTTGGTGGTTGGTTGGATGAATGAAGAATTCCCCGCGTTTTCAACCGGGGGAATGTCAATATCTTCTGCCCTCTGCCTTGGAGCCTTCTGCCTTCTTTTGTACAACCCATTTCACGCTTGATGTATGTGGCTACCAGACGGATGGCGTATCATCCAATCCTCATTTGTTGACACAAAACCATGTCTACTGTACCAGGTTCGTAAATTTTCCATACCAAAAGGACTACCCTTATCCAATTCTAGAGTAATCGGTTTATCATCCAACATCTGGCAAAGCATTTCCAAGATTTTAGAACCGTACCCTTTGCCACGATTACCAGGCATAACATTCAAGAAATTGATAAAATATGATGTTTCATCCGCACAGACAGATGCCACACCGACTAACTCATCTGCCTGAGTAAACTCATACCTCATTTCCCCTTGATGTCCAAAGGTTCTGGGAACGACTTGTACCGATAGATTCACGGTTTACTCATCCTCTCGTCCATTCACGTTATACACCAACCTATTTTCAACTTCCGGCGAGTGCGTCGGCTGAGGTTACCCCAGTTAGCATTCGTCATTCGTCTTATGTCTTATGTTTGCTCCCTGTGCACCTAGAAAGGCGGGTTTAGTCAGGTTATCGGTAGAACCCGCCCCTACATCGGGAGCTTGCCATAGTGCTATGGCAACGTCTCTACATGGCATCCCCAGCTTAAATTGACACGAATGGGACGTGGTAGACGGCGCGATCGCTTCTTTCTTGAAGACAGGGAGGGGTGATTGAACCACAACTAAAGAAAGAAAAATCTATCTTCTTGGGGATACCTCTTTGTCAATTATCGTTTCCTCTGATAGAGGTAAACCCGACTCAAGTTAAAAATAATAAAAATGTAACAAACTCTCATGGGAGAGAACACCAATGCGATATAAATATCTTACAGCTATAGGAATTTTAACCACCATTTTCGGCTTAGCAAACTCTGTATCGGCTCAATCACCAGTCACTACCAACGCCGAAGACGTTACCTTATCCGGTGAATCCCTAACGGGTATTGAACAGAGAACTCTCAGGGATGATTTTGACCAGTTCTTTTTAAATGATCCAACGATAGCATGGAGAGGAACGGGTGGTAACCAGATTGAGTTTAACAACCAAGTAGGTGGTGACTGGCAAGTAATGGAAGACGTGGAAATCTCAATTAACGAACCCTTCTCTCCACCTATCAGTCCGATCAATTTCCGCAGACACGAGAATTTAAGCAGTGGTATTGATCGCGTGGAAGTACAAGTTGAACTAGATTAATGGTGATAGGTTTTGCCAAAACAAAGGGCGGGTTCAGGACTCTACTTCAAAAGAATCGTTTGATTGGTTTTGGCAGATTGGCAAGCGGCGTCTCCAACCTGAAGCGCATATAAACTGGCTGCACTTGACACGTACAGAGGTTTTCCATCCACCAGATGCTCCAATACCATTTCCGTATCTTTAACAAATAAACCGCGACGCTCTGCTACAGGGATAGGTTGTTCTTCCTCTGCTCGAATTAATTTGCCTTGATCGCCATCAAACACCAGCGTACCTTGATCGCCGTGGACTTCAAAGGTTCGTAATCTCTGCCAGAATACTTCTCCCTTGCCATAAGTGACTTGGGCAATTAAACCTTTGACAAACTGTAATTGAGCCGTACATAGACAGGCACGATAATAGTCTGAATTTTGCCAATATTGAGCATTACAGCTAACCGTTGCGACGTTGCCAAATAAATTAGTAAATCGATGGATATGGGGTAATGCGGCTTTAAAGGGAAAGCCAAATAAATCACGATGGTATGTCCAACGCTGCGGTGCTGGCTGTTTCGGCACAATTGTGACATATCGGGCATAAAAGGGAGTGCCAATCTCTGGTAGCGATTGCTGTAAGGCTTGATGTAAGCCGCCCAATAGCTCAATATGTTCCACATGTAGAAGTTTGCCTTGAGTTTGAGCGAGGGCAATTAGGGATTGGGCTTCTGTTGGATCAAGGGAAATGGGATATTCGACGACAACATGCTTCCCTGCGGTTAAAGCCGCCCTGACAATCGCCCCATGATCGCGATTAATTGTACAAACAAAGACTAAATCCACGTCTGGATGTGCCACCACCTGTTGCCAAGATTCGACAGCGCTGGTTTGGTGACGTTGTACAAAGTCTTGCACTGTTTCCGGGGTATGTCCACTGACAACCACTAGCTGCGATCGCGCATCCGCCTGCAAGGTTTGCGCCCGTTGGTTGGCGGCATATCCAGTTCCGACGATACCAGCCCTAATGGGCAGTTTATCCATCATTTTTGATTAGTCCTCTCTTGACACTCCCCCTATTTTTAGAGTAACTAAGTAGGTGAACACAGACAAACTCACCAAACGTCCTGGTTATTTTACCTTATTTTGCTTTCTGGAAGACTCTTTTTTCAAAAAAGCACCAAATCCAAGCGCTACACCTGAACCGAGAATAGTCAAGGGTTCGGGAACAGGTTCGCTGTTACCCACTTGGATTTGATACGCAAGGTTAGAGCGAGTCGGTTGATCTCCAGTCCAACTGAAGCTCACTTGACCTTTAAGTTCAAAGGATTCTGAGATATCGCTAATCCGCAGATAGTTTACATCGCCATCCTGAACTACAGAAGAAAAGCTTAAAGGTAAATTGTTGAAAGACTCACCCTCTACCTTACTAAAGCTACTAGAAGTATTTCCATTAACAACTGATTTTGTACGGATGTATATCGTGTCGATTGGATCACTAAAAGTTTTGCTGCTTAGTTCTGTGGCTCCAACATTATAGTTGACGGTTGAGGTTAAGACATCATACTTTAATGTAAAGTTGTATTTTGCCCCATTCTCCCAGACAAACTGTTTCTGCTTGTCAGGTAAATTGTTATTGATCGGGTTGAGAATGCCTAATTCCCAGTCTCCACTCATACCATCAGTTCCGATTCTACCCTCAGCAACGAAGACTTCGGTAAAGGTTTGATTATCGATGGTAAAGTTTTGGGGTAAAGTCTTAACGGTGACTGCACTAGCAACATTCGGTGTTATAGACAGCCCCGCAGTGGCTAAACCAACGCCTAAAGCAACTCCAGCTGCTCTGAAAGAAATTTTTGAGTAGATGCTATTCATCGTTACACCCCGTATATACCCTTATCTAACAGTATAATTCTCTCTTGAGAGAATTTATGTGAAGTGTTGATAAAGTAAGATCCAAATCCTAGCGCAAAACCCATAGTTATGTTATCCCAACAAAAATTGCCAATATTTTTTAAGTCGGGCAGCATTTCCATACCAGCCAACGGGGCAAAAATTGAGCATTGTCTGTAATTATTCTCAATTAGCTAGACGAATGCTGTCAGTACCATTCAACTTAACTCCCCTCGCCAAACCGATATCCCTTCCCGTATACCGTGTGAATCAGGGGGGCTTCACCAGGAGCCTCTATTTTGCGGCGTAACAAGCGCACTAAAGCGGCTAAGACATTACTACTCGGTTGTTCCTCATCCTGCCACAACTGCTGATAAATTTCCCCATGAGTTAATAGCTGACCCGAATGACGCATAAAATAGTCCAGAAGTTGGGTTTCTTTTTCCGAGAGTTCAATTAATCGTCCATTGCGGTAGGCGAGCTGATTTTCCACATCCAGTTCTAAAGAAGCGACACGCAACCGAACAGGCGCATTTGTTTCCGTCGCAGCCTTCCTCCGCAACAGAGCACGAACCCGAGCCAGTAATTCTCGTAGTTCAAAGGGTTTAACTAAATAATCATCAGCCCCAGCATCTAACCCCATCACCCGATCATCAAGAGTATCTTTAGCCGTAAGGAAGAGAACAGGCGTTGTTTTCCCGTGCGATCGCAACTGCTGGCAAAGCTCTAATCCAGACTGATGGGGTAACATCCAATCTAAAATAAGTAAGTCATAGTCGCTTTGCATCGCCAACTGGCATCCGGAATGTCCCTCGTAAGCCACATCAACCTCGTATCCCTCCCGCTTGAGGACTCGGCTTAAGGGATCAGTGAGTTCAACTTCATCATCAACCAAAAGAATACGCATTATTGGTCATTTGTCAGTGGTCATTCGTTAGGGAACAGGGAATACACTATATCATGGTGAATATTGCTGCCCTTAAAGATGCCAATGTCTGTATCCCGGCTCAATGTAACCGAAAGCTGGTTAGAAGCCAATCAGCAGTATTTGATGGGAGAGATTGCGCGAGTGCGTCAAGCCTTGGAACGCAAGAGTGATCAAATTACTACGGGTATTTCTCTTACCTTAACCAATGGCTTCTATCCCAATGGGAATGGTTTGTACCATCAACCCGACACATCTGTTTCACCGCCTCCCTTGTTAAATCAGCTTTGCCAAATGTTTGGGCTATCCTCATTTGAGCGAGATTTGCTGCTCTTATGTGCTGGGATGGAATTTGATGCCTCTTGGGGGTTGCTCTGCGGCATCGCTCAGATTAATGAGCAATTAAAGTATCCCACATTTGCTCTAGCATTGAATATATTGCCCGACGGACATTGGGGGGCGCTGACGCCAGATGCACCATTGCGCCGGTGGCGGTTGATTGACGTGGGTGAAGGGGTGACGTTAACCAATAGTTCACTACGGATTGATGAGCGGATTTTGCATTACCTGCGCGGCGTTCAATATATTGATGAGCGCTTGGCGATTATGGAGGAACCGATGCCGTTACCGGGTATTTTGGTATCCTCTCATCAGCAAAGTGTCCAACAAATCGCTACAACCTGGTTACAGGTGGGCGAGGGTACATTCCCGGTGGTGCAGCTATGTGGGGAGGATGTCACCAGTAAACGTGCGATCGCGCGAGCAGTATGCGATCATTTGGGGATTAATCTCCATGCTCTTTCTGCTGAATCTTTACCCACGGATACCAGTCAACTCAATATCGTTAAGATACTCTATGAGCGAGAATGGGCATTAAGCAGCACGGTTCTCTTGCTCAACTGTGATCATCTCGAAACCAATGATCCAGCCAGAGAAAGCGCGATCGCTCGTTTCATCGAAAGCCTGAACACACCCTTACTTGTCACGAGTCGCGATCGCCGCCGCCAACGCCAGCGTCCGATCATTACTATAGATGTCCATCATCCCACAAGTGACGAGCAGCGTTTAATTTGGCAAAACGCTTTAGCCGATAAAGCCTCCAAACTTGAGCCTTCAATCAACCTATTAGTGTCTACATTTAACCTCAGCGCTCCCGATATTCATACTGCTTACTTAACCCTCAAAGGAATGAATATTGAGACACAGGAAGAAGACGGGCAACCCATAGACGAAGACATTGATAACTCATCTGTAATCCCACCCATTACCACTAAATTGTGGGACGTCTGCTGTATTCAAGCCCGTCCCCGCATGGAAGAATTAGCCCAACGAATTGATACAGCCGCCACTTGGGACGATTTAATTTTGCCGGATATTGAACGCACTGTATTAGCAGAAATTGTCACCCATGTGCGCCACCGGATGAAGGTGTATGAAAATTGGGGATTTGCCGGAAAAAGCCGCCGTGGGCTGGGAATTAGCGCTCTATTCGCGGGTGCTAGTGGAACGGGGAAAACCATGGCAGCAGAGGTTATTGGCAAAGAGTTACGATTGGATGTTTATCGGATCGACCTCAGTTCAGTTATTAGTAAATATATTGGTGAAACTGAGAAGAACTTACGCCGGGTTTTTGATGCCGCAGAAGGGGGCGGATCGATTCTTTTATTCGATGAAGCCGACGCCTTATTTGGCAAGCGTTCTGAAGTCAAAGATTCTCATGACCGCCATGCCAATATTGAAGTCAGTTACCTATTGCAGCGCATGGAATCCTATCGAGGATTGGCGATTTTAACGACCAATATCAAAAGTGCATTAGACCAAGCCTTTATGCGCCGGATTCGCTTCATCGTTCAATTTCCCTTCCCCAGCGCTGAGCAACGCCAAGAAATTTGGAAACGCATATTTCCAAAACAGACACCAACTGAGAAACTGGATTATCGGAAATTGGCAAAACTGAATGTGGCAGGGGGTAATATTCGGAGTATTGCCATGAATGCAGCATTTATCGCGGCAGATGCTGAGGAACCTGTGCAGATGAAACATATTTTACAAGCTACTAAGAGTGAATATGTGAAGCTAGAGCGACCGTTAACTGATGTGGAAATCAGGGGATGGGTTTAGGGATTGTAACAACTCATGTAGAGACGTGCCATGGCACGTCTTGTTAATTGTATGTAGGGGCGGGTTTAGCCGTTTAATTTGAGTATCTACTGATAACCTTTCAACAAAACCCGCCCTTCTTTGTGGCTGGTGTGATAGTTTTGTGCAAATCTAGGAATTGATTGTGATTACACCGACTGGAATTCTAGTCCCCTAGTCACCTCTTCACCCATCCCCAATTACTATTCCCTAAAGTTCCGTAACAATTTGACGAATCGCGAATTGCAGAAATGACTTGTGCAGGATAATATTAGGTATCCAATAAGTTGAGTTGGGAAGACTGGTCATGGGTAGCCAACGGCGTCTTAACAAAAAAACATCCTGGGAACCGACTTCTTTACCAGTGAGGAATCCTTTGCAGACGCGCCCCTTCGGTAAAGGTATCCAGGCGAGACGAGCCGAGTTGCCAACGACCAATGTATTGCAAACTCGTCCCTTTGGGACTCCCAAGCAGGCATCTTCGCCAAAACAAGAGATGCCAGATCTCCAAGCTCAACTCGAACAGGTCAAGCGCTCTGGCTATAATGCCGTTAATATTCCCACACTTGCTCCGAGTAGCGCTACACCGATTCAGGCAAAGCTGACGATTGGAGAACCCAATGATAAATATGAACAAGAGGCTGATCAAGTAGCGTCTCAAGTCGTTGAGCAGATTCATTCGCCTCAAGCTCAACAGTCAGCTCAAGGTAACAGTGTCCAGCGCCAGGATAGTGCCCTAGAGGAAGAGGAAGAAGAAGTCCAAATGAAGCCTCTGGCTGAATCCATCCAACGTCAGGAGAATCTAGAAGAGGAAGAGGAACTTCAAGCCAAACCTTTATCTGAATCCATCCAACGTCAGGAGAATCTAGAAGAGGAAGAGGAACTTCAAACTAAACCTTTATCTGAATCCATCCAACGTCAGGAGAATCTAGAAGAGGAAGAGGAACTTCAAACTAAACCTCTGGCTGAATCCATCCAACGTCAGGAGAATCTAGAAGAGGAAGAGGAACTTCAAATGAAGCCCTTAGTGCAACGCAAGTCAAGTGGGGGTGGAATGGCGGCGACTCCAGAACTAGAACAGTCTATTGCAAGCGCCAGAGGTAACGGACAACCCATTGCAGATGAAGTTCGGCAACCGATGGAACAGGCATTTGGGGCTGACTTGAGTGGGGTCAAAATACACACCGATTCCAAAGCTGACCACCTAAATCGCTCAGTAGGGGCTCGTGCGTTTACGACAGGACAGGATGTTTTCTTCCGTCAGGGTGAATATAATCCTGGGAGTAAGGATGGTCAAGAGTTGATGGCTCATGAATTTACCCATGTGTTGCAACAGACGGGGGGTATGGTACAGCGAGAACCCGGAGATGAAGAAGCCAAACCAACGAAAGAAGAAGAAGATAAAAAAAGATTTGAAGAAATTAAAAAAGTCCTCGATACAATTCCTACAGGAAAAGAAGCATTGAAACTAATGGACAACTATGCAGCCGGGGTAAACTTTGCAGCCGGAGGTGGCTCGTACTACGATAGCGCCTCCAACTCCATGGTTATCGATTCAAATGAACCTCCTGCAAAGGCCGCACTCACCTTTGTTCATGAAATGAATCACGCCAAATATCACCATCAAAAACTCTCAGCAGACGTTAGTTCGCTCTCACGAGAGGAATATGTCAAAAAAATGGTGGAAGAGGAAGCTGAAGGTACGGTCAAGAGTATTGAAGCCAAGATCGAGCTTGAGGGTACTGATATTGATGTTTCTAAAGCATCTTTCCCCCTTGAAACAGAATACAGAGAAGCTTTTAAAGCTGCTGTTGATTCAGAAAAAACCAAAAATATTGATGTCGGTGAAGAAAAATTAAAGACCGTGGGACGAGAAGCTGGGAAAAAGCGCGTCACTCAGGGCTTTATGAATGGAGAAGTAGTAACTTCTAATACGGGGGAATCATACCCAGACTACTATGGAAAATACTGGGACAAAGTTAATCCAAAATAGTCAAACATAAGTTCATTTACAAATTTCAGTTAATCTCTGAGTACATACAGAATATGCACGTAGATATTCCAGTTATTTATATGCCACATTTAATCTCTAAGATGCAGAACAAAATGCAAGTAGATATTCGCCAGCAACTTAGTCAAGCGCTCACAAATGTGAACGAAAACTATGCCAACTTAGTTATAAATCCTAGGACTGAGCTTGAAGTTTATCCCACTCCTTTCTTACAAGAGTACAAGATTTACCGGGTAGAATACTTCAATCCTCATAAACCTGTCCTTTTTTATGTCGGTTTTGTTCCAGGAAAGCCTGCTTACCTCCTAACAAGCAACTCAAAGAACTATGTCAGTTTAGCCCAAGCTGACGATGTAGTGATCAACTCACCGCAAGTAGCTGTGAACTACGTCACGGCATACCTTGAAGTTACCCGCTCCATGTCAGAGTTATTTTACCTAGTTAGTTCGGTAGATGATATTAAATTTAGACCAAATCTGACTGATGAACAGGCAGAGTTTAGAGAAGCTATCGTGACTAAATATAGCTCAGTGATTACTGCTCCCACCGCGAAATCTATAAACAATGGATATTTAGTGACAGCATACGCGGTGAGAGAGCAAGTTCTAGAGCAGTACTCAATTACAGTGAGTCGAGAAGGTGAAATTGGTTCTGATGTAACTACCCTCGAAAAAAGCTTACCTTTGCTCTATGGACTTTGAGCCTGTCTAGGAGATTGATTCCGCCTAAATTTGGAGGGGGCTATGGGTATCCGGCGACGAATTCGCAAAAAACGGTCTGGGGAAGATGAGTTAATCCCAGCACCAAGTTCGTTACAGACGCGCTCCTTGGGGGAGGGTATCCAAGCTAGACAAGCTACGTTACCTGTAACGAATCTCTTGGAAACACGCCCCTTTGGTTCTCCCAAAAAGGCATCCACTTTATCTAAGGAAACCGCAGATATCCAAACGAAACTGAAACAAGCCGAACGTTTTGGGTATAACGCAGCAAATATTCCTGTGTTTCCACCCAAGAAATCGAAAAAGAAACCGAAAAAATCAAAAGGGAAAGCGTCTCATCCGGATCAAATCGTCACCCATAACCATCCCGGTGGAACGCCTCTGAACCAGGGTGACATTGTATCCGCGATCGCAAAAGGCAATAAAGAGGTACAAGCCGTGGGTCATTATGGTAAATTTAGCCTACGGCGCAAGGATGATACCTGGCAGATTAGTCAAGAGCAAGTCGCTAGGGCTTATGCTCAAGGGGTTGAGCAGTGGTTGCAAGAATGCCCGAAGGAATTAACCGAACATTATCCGGCGAAAAACGATATCCCGCAAGCCGGAGCAACGTTTAAACAAGATCGGTTTATGGCAAACTATTTTGCCTGCAAAATTTTGGCAGAGCAAAGTAAAGGTGCAGTGGTTTACGAACATCCCGATGAGAAGGAACTAATCCAAAAACGGGCAAATCTGTACCGCGAGAGAATTGTTGTACCGCTTAAGCGCACCTCCCCTGTCAACCCTAATCCGGCGGGTACGAGTCTGGGGACAAAGCTGCAAACCCCTAAACTGATGAGCGATCGCATGGAATAGTCGTTCGGTTGCGATCGCGCTTCCCTGATGCCATCCCCCCGGTTCCAGACGTAGCATGCTACGTCTGGAACCACTGCTCAATGGGGTGATCAGATTTGATATGATCATCCAGTCTGCAAGGGTGAATAAATTACCGTATTCTATGTCAATTCTGAAACGTTTTTATCAAACTATCACACTATCCACCATCCGAATTTATCGTTTTTCTCACTATAAAAAACAAATCCTGATTCTCCTGGCTACAGTAAGTCTGATTTGTACCCAAGTTGTCGCTCAAGATATCCCCATTTATAGCCCCAGGGATATCTTTCATCCGGTTATCGCAGAAAATGGCATGGTTTCCTCTCAAGAAAGCTATGCCACACAAGCCGGCTTAGCGGTATTAAAAGAGGGCGGAAATGCCATTGATGCTGCTGTCACCATTGGATTTACGATGGCGGTTACATTACCCGAAGCTGGAAATATTGGCGGCGGTGGATTTATGCTCGTCCATTTAGCTGATGAAAATAAAACCATTGCGATTGATTATCGAGAAAAAGCTCCCCAAGCCGCAACCCGTACTATGTTTCTGGATGAAACGGGTGACGTTGATCCCGAAAAATCTCAACATAGTCATTTAGCCGTTGGTGTTCCCGGAACCGTTGCTGGGTTAACAATGGCATTGGAAAAATACGGGACAATTTCTTTAGCACGGGCGTTACAACCTGCGATTGAATTAGCTGAAAATGGGTTCTCTGTTTCCGAATACTTGCATCACACCCTAGTTGCGGTGAAAGAACGGATGCAAGCCTATCCTGCAAGTATGACCATCTTTTATAAACCAGGAGGAGAGCCTTATGAGATTGGCGAAACGCTGGTACAAACGGATTTAGCTCAAAGCTTGAGACTCATTGCCAGGGAAGGATCAAAGGCATTTTACCACGGCGCGATCGCAGATGCGATTGTGGCAGACATGGAAGCCAATGGGGGCTTGATTTCTAAGGCGGATTTAGCGGATTATCAACCCGTTATCCGAGAACCGATTCGGGATACCTATCGTGGCTATGAAATTTACTCCATGCCACCGCCCAGTTCTGGGGGAATTCATCTGATACAATTACTGAATATCTTAGAAGCATTTCCGCTAGGTGAACTGGGACAGAATACCGCCCAAACCATTCATTTAATCACCGAGAGCATGAAACTAGCTTATGCAGATCGGTCTAAATATTTAGGGGATACTGATTTTGTTTCTGTCCCCATTTCTGGGTTAATCTCTAAACCCTATGCCAATCAGCTACGCCGCAAAATCAATCTAAATCAAGCAACACCCAGTCAAACAATTGCCCCCGGAAATCCTAATCCATTTATTGAAAGCAACAATACTACTCATTATTCAGTTATGGATAATCAGGGAAATGCTGTGGCGAATACTTACACCTTAAACTTCAGTTATGGCAGTAAAATAACGGTTCCTGGGACAGGGATTATGCTCAACAACGAAATGGATGACTTCTCAGCCAAGCCAGGAGTCCCCAATGCTTTTGGTTTGATTGGCGGAGAATTTAACGCCATTGAACCGGAAAAACGGATGCTCAGTTCTATGACGCCAACGATTGTATTAAAAGAAGGAAAACCTTTTCTGGTGACGGGGAGTCCGGGTGGTAGTCGAATTATCACAACGGTTTTGCAGATTATTTTAAATGTTATCGATCATGACATGAATATTGCCGCAGCAACTAATGCGGTTCGTGTGCATCATCAATGGTTTCCTGATGAGTTGATGATTGAACCAGGATTAAATGGGGACACCATTCGTCTGTTAGAGGAAAAAGGACATCAAATTACTCTCACCAATACCATGGGAAGTACCCAAAGTATTATGTTGGTTGATCAAACCTTAAAAGGTGCATCTGATCCCCGACGTCCTGGTGCTTTAACCTTGGGATATTAATTGAAGTTTTTGTTCAACTCTAGTCTGCCAATAGGGATGTATTTGGTACATTGCCTGAAATATAATTTTATCGTTTTATATCTATATAGCCCAAATTCTTTTAATATTTTTTAAAAGAAGGTAACGTCCTATGGGATACCAGGAGTCACTGAGAAGCCCGCGCTCTATGCTTCAGCATGAGCGTCGGGAGTATGTCACTAAAGAAAAGTAACGCAAGCCCAGCAGAGACTATCACAGTAGAATCGTTGATTTAGTTACCTAATGTTACGTGGGCAAAAAACTGAGTGTCGGGTCATGTACCTTTATAAGTAAGCCCCTACTCAGTTGGTGTTCGGCAATGCCTTCCTCAATTTCTCCTCTATCCCAGTCAGAAACGGAAAATAACTGTGCGGATTGCCTGTACATGACGTTGACCGCCATTCCGGTGCAACCGATAGAACATCCTGACTATCTGGAGTTTTTGCAACCGTTCCACACTCCAAAAATTGACCTGTACTTAACCCTTAAGTTTAGCCAGCAGTGGGAGTCTCTACCGCAAGGACGTGTTCAGTTTGGACTCAAAGGAGGAGCATTACGGCTGAGGGTAGAGGGTGGTGAGATTCCTTATGAGTCTCGGATTATGGGTTCTATGGAATTGGTTGTGCCAACGGTTGAGACGGATTCCCAAGGTAATAGTCTTATTTGCGATCGCGTCTCTGGGGAGTTAGATGTGCCAACCCTTGACCCTCAGGGGAATGGAACAACAGGACAAGGGTCACAAAATGGGAAACCTAATCATCATTCCATCTGTCATGTTACCACAAAGGTAACGGAAGAAAACCCAGCCTGGATTTTTGAAGAAGAACGGGGACAACCTATCTTAAACGGCTGGCTTAACCAAGTCAAACTAGCCACATTGAGAGTCTCTGCCCTTCCCTGTCACCTGGACGCCACATTTGAAGTGTCTCGACGAGATATTTGTTTGACCAATGTTGAGGGATTGTGGAGTCCGGATCTTAGTCGCAATAAACGGGCAGTGCTGGACAGGCTGATTATTCAGCAGTTGCTGGAGCGTAAGTTTAAGCCCTATCTCAGTCGAGTCGAGTTGCACTATGATGGATGAACGTTTTTTTAGCCAACTCCAAGTCCTGATTCAGAAAGTTGTTGCGGCGGAAACTGACAATTTAGCTCAGCTAGCGGCGATGGTGGGTCTGAATTTGGCACAAGATTTCGCCGAGTCTAATCTCAGAGATACCCATCTTCGGGGTGCTAACTTGGTGAGAGCCAATTTACGAGGTACTGATTTGCACGGCGCTAACCTAATTAAGGCGAAGCTGTGCGGGGCGGATTTGCGTGGGGCGGATCTGATTCAAGCAAATCTGTGCGGGGCGGATCTGAGAAAGGCTAACCTACGCGGCGCCGTGCTGTCGAATGCGGATCTGACTCAGGCAAACTTAGAGGGGGCTAACCTCACCGATGCCAATTTAGCCGGGACAACCCTGAACTATGCCAATTTGAAAAGGGTTGATTTCAGAGGCGCTCATCTCTACCAGGCTCACCTCTACGCCGCTAACCTGAGTGAAGCTAAACTTAGAGGAGCAAATCTGGGGAATACTGACCTTAGAGAGGCGAACCTTAAAGAGGCTTCAATTATTCGTGCCTATTTGGGAGAGGCTAACTTGCAAGGTGCGGATCTCGACGGTGCGAATCTGAGTGAATCGGATCTGAGTCGAACAAAACTAAATCGTGCCAAATTGCGGAATACTCAGCTACGGAATACTGATTTCAGCCTCAGTGATTTGAGTCAGGCTACTCTGATTCGTGCCAATGCTAGCCACGCTCACCTGATTCGCGCCAACTTGCGGGGGGCGGACTTGATTCGGACTAACCTCACTGGTGCTGATTTACAAGGGGCTGATTTGAGTCTGGCTGATCTGAGTTTGGCTAACCTGTATTTAGCCAACTTAGGCAATGCTAACTTAATTCGCGCCAATCTGAGCATCGCTGAACTTGGCGGTGCGAATCTGAGTCGAGCCAACTTGAATCAGGCGGATTTGAGAGGGGCAAATGTGGAAAATGCTGAATTTGCTGGCAATCTGGGATTGTCTGGTGATATGAAACAGGTGTTGAAACGGCGCGGAGCAATCTTGGCAGAGGTGATGAGCGATCGCGTGGAGGCGTTGGCGTCTCGGTAACTGGATGCGATCGCTCTTTTTCCCAGGTCGGGCGATCGCGAAATTACTGGTAAGTCTCCATTCTCCCTACTGTTCTAGAGGGTCTATAGGAGCGCACATTTTCCCATCGTAAAAAAATACCTGAAACAACAAAAAAAGTCAATGACTACGGAATTAAAATCATCGAGGCAATACGGCTCGGATGATCATGTCCGGTGGAATCCTCTCCGATTGATCGGATATTCCATAAATAAACCTTTTCGATTTATCCGCTGAGTTTTAAATTTATCAAGCTAATCGGAGTAAGGGCTGAAGCCAGACAGTCCTGGCAAAGCTTGACTTTACGTTGATTTTGGTTGTAGTATTAAAATATTGAATCCTGTATTGTGTTGTCTTTGTAAGCATTTTAAAAAATACAACGCCTCAACGCCTTAAAATTACGTCTATTATTTTAGCTAAAGTCGAAAATTATTAAATACTACAAACGTACTTAATGACCCAATTTTATCAACTCGCTCTGGGGCTAATTTGACAAAAAAACGGCTTCATGAATATAAGATTTCTGGACGGGTGTTCTAGGGATATGAAACGGGTGTGGAAACGTTGAGGAGCAATCTTGGCGCAGGTGATGAGCGATTGCGTGGGGGCATTAGCCTCGCGTTAACAAAAGCCGTTTTCCCAATAATCATGACGCTGCGCTTACAATAACGGAATATTCATGCATGTGAGAAATCTAGTTAAACTGAGTTCATGTGGCAGCGGCTCATTTCCATTAAAGGCGAAGATACATCGCTCTGGCAGCGATTGAAAAAAAATTTTTCTATCAGCTTGGGTGGATCGGTGGCTACGATATGCATCCGGTTGCTACAGACTGCTCTTTTGACCAAATCCCTCGCGATCTCTGACTACGGAAAAGTGCTGATTGTCATTCACCTGTTTAGCTTCTTAGAAAATTTTTTGGGTGTACGTGTAAATGATGTAATTTACAGGTTTTATCCCCAGTTCCGTCAGCATAAGGATACCAGCGCCTTAGGGGGACTGCTTCTTCTCTGCCTCGCTTTGAGCCTAGTCGTTGGTTTCGCGATCGCAGGTGGAATATTTATTCTATCTCCATGGATTGCCCAACACTTCTACGCCGATGCCGGGCTGGCTTTGCCTTTTCGTATCTATGCTAGTACAGCTTTGATTGCCGCTTTTAGCGGATTTTACACTTCGATCCTCAGGCTCCATGACTATTTTGCTGCTATTGTCATTCCCCAAACTCTAGGTGCTGCAATAATGCTTGCGGTGTTAGGTATTTATTTCTATAGTACAGACAACTATCGCCTGGAATTTGTGGTAACTGCTTGTGCGTTGGGTGTCTTCATCCAAACAGTGCTTCCTTTCGTTAAAGCCATGCGGGTTGTTAGTCCCTACCTATTCTCAATCTCCCCCATGACACTTTTCCGTGCCTTGCAACCCTATCGCCGTGAACTAGTCTCGACGCTTTTTCAGACTAACTTGATTGGATATCTCAAACTGGCATCGGATTCGGGTGGTCTTTTTCTACTGGGCATTTTTGCATCACCCCAGCAGGTAGCCTTCTATGGTATCGCTCAACAGTTGACCAAACCGCTATTGATACTCCAAAACAATATTCAAACGGCGATCACACCAGAAGTGACCTCACTTTTGGCAAAAGGGAAGGTTGAACAACTCTATAGGTTGGTCAAGGGTTTTGTCTCCTTAGCACTAATCATAGGCGGTATAGCTGTGATATTTGCTCTTTTACTAAGTCGGTCTGTTATTCTGTGGATTGCCCAGCCCCAATATTTAGAGGCACTTCCTACGTTTTCTGTTCTGATCATTGCTGTATATCTAACTTGTATATCGTTAATTTTTTATCCCCTTGCAGTAAGTCTTGACCAATTGCAAAAACGCAACCTGGTAGTAGCGATGAAATTGCTGTATCTGGGGGTTGCTGTTAGTATAGATTTGGATGCTTTCCGTCTTAGCTTTGTGCAACTAATTGGCGCATTAAGCACGAGATTTCTGGTTGATATTCCATTACTCATAAAGCTAAGAAGAATGGCCAAAATTTCTCATGATTAACTTTTAAATTTGAACAATTCAAATTATGATTTTAGATAGAATAGCTCTCAAATACTTAAACTGGCAAAGACAGTTGGCAATAATGAAAATGAATAGTGATACCGATAAACCTATTCAATTAATAAAGGAGTACCTAAATCAAACTACAAATAACCCTGAATATCTAAATCAAGTTGTACTAGAATTTTCAGAAAATTCAACTAAAGAGTTGAGTAATAATTTAATTTATAAATCAGACTATAACGATTTCAAAAAGGAAATAAACACAAAATTAAAAATATTCACAAACAAACCTTATCAGCTAGGAGCTATAGACATAGAGATAGATGCAATAGCTCATTCTCTTGCTCAATTCGAGCAACCAGATGTTCTTGAAATCGGAGTTGCTAATGGATATTCATCAGCATTTTTATACTATGTATTGGACAAAATTGGTGGAAGTATAACATCCCTTGACTTGCCTCGTTTTTCTTCTTCCTTATCTCGACCTAGGGACTGGATTCGTACAGGGTTAGCCAGTAAAGGAAAAATTAAGAACACCGGTACTCTCGGGGATCTCAATCCAGGAGGAGTCATTCCAGCGGAAAAGTATGGGGGTTGGCTGATACCGATGCACCTGCGGACAAGTGTCAAGAATACGACGATTTATGGTGATGCTTTGATAATTCTTGAAAACTTACCTGGAGAGCGATTCAATTTTGCCGTTCTAGATGCCATGAAAGGCTATGAGTCGCGGATGAAAATTATGGAAATGATTTGGGAGCGTTTGCGTCCAAATAGTCTGGCTTTTGTTGATGGTTACTGGGTTAATTCCGCTTTTGAAGATTTTTGTAACTTACATCATTTACCTTCATGGAAATTGGGACGTGTTGGTGTTTTTGTCAAATCTATTTAATTGAAAACAGATTTATAAAAGGAGGAGATAAAAATGAAAATGCTAGTTATTGGTATTGATGGAGGCGATCAGAAAATTTTAAAATCAATGAATATGCCAAATTTAAAGGCAATATTAAATGAGCAAATATGCTTAGATACAGAAGAAGATTTATGGAGTCGAGGTTGGGCTGAAATTTTGAGTGGTATACATGGGAGAGAAACAGGTGCATTCTATTCTAAGCCTAAACTGGAGGGTTCTCACGACTTTAGCAAAAGTTTTAGCACAAACGATTACAATAACAACGATTTAATAGTACCATTATGGACGAAGCTGTTAAAGTTGGGTCACAAAGTAGGTTTTATGAATGTGCCAACAACAATGCCAGCCCCAGACGTAGACGGTTTTTTCATTGCCGGAGCTAGTGGTGGTTCTAAGGTGAGTGGTGCTTCTAATATTCCGGCAGGTGTATGTTTTCCGCGAGAAAGTTTGAATGATTTAATTCAACATCAATATATATTAGATACACGATTTATATCGTCTGGAATTCGAGACGTAGAAACCTTCTTCAATCGTCTTGTCGCAATGCAGACAAATAGAACGAATGCTTTCATACAGCTATCCCAAAAATACCAGCCTAACTTTGGTTTTCTTGCATATAGAGCCACTACTGTAGTTCAATATATAGTCATGAGTGAAATTGAATTTCTGATGGCAAACCCAGATTCACCTCAGACCAAAATTCAAAAAAGAATACATGAACTCTACCAAGGTCTCGATCAGTGCATCTACAATTTACTAGAACAACTACAGCCAGAGTATATCATAGTGGTATCTGATCACGGCGCTTCTCCTCGCTTGGCAACAGTAAATATGAATGTATTTCTGCAAGAAATAGATATGCAGAAACCGCTGCCTAGTTCAGTTAAAACGACTCGCCGCCTGGTGAAACAGTTTGCTCAGCTAGTTCCTCGTCAAGTTCGGCGAAGTATTACTCAGTCTGTTCCCCAAGTGCGAAGTATTTCCCAGCCAGCCATTGATTGGAGCCAAACACGAGCGTTTGGGGCTCGCTACGTTAGCGGAGTTTATATCAATGATAGGGAAAGATTTGCAGGTACAGTGTGTAAGAGCGAGGTTGATCAAGTCACTCAACAGATAATCGAAGCGTTCAACGCAACTGAAGCAGCGACAAAGCATGGACTCTATGCACGTCCCTATCGCCAAAATTATCGCTCAGCTAAGTTTGCCGACTTACTTCCTGACATCTGGATTGACAATCCTGATTCAATTTTCTTTGAAGAAAAAGGTCAATTTGTGGAAGAAAATAAAGACTATAAACCCATTGAAAGTCTGAGTCAAGTAACTCGTGACCAATATACAGGGGCTAAGGGAAGACATCCGCTTCTGTGTATTAATCCAGAACTTTACCGCTATGTGGAGGATGGCGATCCGTGGGATCTTACCCTAGTCTATAAAATAATCGAGAGAGCAATGGCGCAGTGAAAATAGGCATTCTTACGTTTCATAGATCAGTAAATGACGGTGCAGTCTTACAGGCGTATTGTCTTCAGCAAATATTGCAGGCGCAGTTTCCCCAAGCCAGCGTCGAACTGATCGATTATCGTCCTTGGACGTTAGAGAGAATTGAGTACCGTAAACTTTTTAGGCGACGCTTTCCATTTATCAATCGGTATAAATGGGCTCAACGCAGGAGTTTGCAGGAATTTTTGCACCAACACTGCACTTTATCACTAGCATCTTGTACGACCAATACTCTACAAAAAGTACAGAATTTTATTCTCAACCAAGAGTATGATGGGATTGTGGTGGGAAGTGATGTGGTCTGGCAAATTCGAGATCAGGGGCTAATTCCGCCAGTTCCTAACATTTTTTGGCTAACGGGCTTACAGGGGATGAAAAAATTAGCCTTTGCTGTGTCTGCTGATAAATCTGAAAAATTATCTCGGCAGCTAAAAAATAATCAGGAGCAGTTACTCGCCAGTCTGGAGGATTTTCATTGGATATCTGTCAGAGACGAGGTAACACGACAGATGCTGTTGGAGCTAGGTTTGGCGGAAACACAAGTTTCTTATCTGCCCGACCCAACAATTTTGTGGGACTTTTCATCTATTGTTGATACACCTCAAGAATTTGAACAATTTCCGGGAAAATTAGCTGGTGTTGCTGTTGGCTCAAGTTTCATCAGGAAAAAGCTAACTCAGATAATGCTGGCAAAAGGTTATCACGTCATCAATCTGTTAGGAGCTAGAGTCAAAGGGCAAATCTCACTGCCTCTTCACTATTCTTTAAATCAGAGATTGGGAATTTATCCATTACTTGATTTGATGGTGACCGATCGATTTCATGGTAGTATCTTTACCCTTAAGCTAGGACATGCTCCATTAATTTTTCTGGAAGTTGTTGAAAAGTATCCTGATTGTTATAGCAAAGGTCGCGATTTACTTCGACGGATCGGGGGTGAAGCAATGGTCTGGCGAACTGAGAGTCTAGAGATTGGCGAGAATCTAGATTATTATTTGGCTAGATGGAATGAATTATTCCCTGATATTAAAAGAGGTTTGGGTGCGATTAGGCCGTCAAGTTTCAAAGACATTGAGCAAATCAGCAAAATTTTAGATTGAGGTTATTTCAATTTATATGGATAAATTTATTGATTTAGTCGTTCCTGATTGTGCTGTTAAATATATTCTGTTACAACGGACAGAATTACAGAAATATTTCAGGATGTTTAAAAAAAATAGGTGCCTATACTATACATATTTTATTTCTCTAGAAGCCTATTTAATGCGTCAAAAAATCGTAAGGATTCAGGGGTCGTGGAAATCCGATGAAGGGGGAAGGCTTCGCCTCGTTTTGGCTATGAGTCGAGTACAGCAGTTTGGCAGAGGCGAAGGCTTGCCCCTTTTGCTCCGGCACGGAGAGAACTAACTGAGTGGG
>NZ_JAVJRX010000114.1:0-21301 GCF_040219735.1 Coleofasciculus sp. G1-WW12-02
GGAGTGTCACCCAGGTGATTATCATTCTCATTCACGTTTTTGTTCTCAATAAGCCTGTCAATAAGCTCTCATCTTTTTGAGGCTTGAGGGGGGAAATGCTTTGCCTGCCAAGCTTTTGAGCTGCTTGTCACCCCTTCAGCAAGCAGCATCTAACCAATGCGCTTTATCGAGTCCTAACCGAGTGCGGTTATATTTGGTTTGTCCACCTGTCCCGGTCGTCACGGGTAGTTCCATTGCCTTGAGCGTCTCGAATAACTTCGAGCGCGTTACGTTAACCGCAGCAGCATCTTTCAACGGTGCTTTGGCTTGTTTGAGAATGCGGTTCTCTAGTTCGGGTTTACCTTTGAGAAAGTCTTTCAGGTATGAAGTCCCTTTCTTTTGGTTGCACTTTTCACAGGCAAGACACAGGTTAGAAACACGGTCAGAACCGCCCTTGGCGCGTGAAATGATATGTTCGACTTGCAATGGAACGCCTTTTTTTGAGCAGTAAGTACACTTGCGTCCCCATTTTTCTAGAAGATACTCTCGTACCTCGAAACCGAAGAGAGTCCCTTGCTGGTATTGGACTCCTGAGATTTCTGGGTTCTCCATCTGCTGCATATCAAATCGGACTAATTCCTGTCTGATTTCAGCGATGGGTGCAAATTGGCAAAGCCTTTTCACCCAAGTTTCAATTGTCAAAACACGGTGCATCAAACTAGGTGCTAACCACCCCTTTGAGCCCTTGCGGTTCAGAAAACGAGCTTGACGGTAACGAGTATTGCGCCCTCTTCGTCCCCGGCGAACCGTTCTACGTGTTAAAAGAGCATCTTTAATCTGTTGCCCTCGGTGTTCAAGCTCCATGCCCCAGACAACTTCATCCCGGTTGTTCACCAGTGAAATTCCGCTGGTTTTGGAGCCTGGGTCAATCTTGAGTGTGAGTGGATAGGTAATGATGTTTTCTACCACTCGATTCATGATCAATGTGAATGGATAACGACGAAACACCGCCGCCTTGCCAGCTTCCATCAATTTCCTTGCCTGTGCTGGATGAATTGGATTCATCGGTGTTTTATTGGCATCAATCAAAAAAACATAGTTTGACATGATTTGTTTGGTCGGTTTGACCAGTCCTTAATAAAGTAATGTTGGCTTCGACAATGCTTCTCAGGCTTGTTATGGAGTATCAGAGGGCTTCTGTTCGATGTCTCGCCTTTCGTTGATAGTTCCGACAGTGCCAAAAACTAGCGTTCATTCTTGGGTGTCATGACCAAAGGAAGCGTAGCCAACCTTGCCAGATGGTAGGTTACTCTTTTTTACGGCTGAGTCTGCACGCTCACCCCACCTACCCAAAATGCTTAGTTTTGGGTAGTTGTGGGTAGACATTTACGAGCGGTGTATCATCCCACTCTTTCTGGAATCAGGCTCATCCTCGGATAACCGATTTCCTCGCCCAATCTCTGGCATTTTCCATATAAATCAGTATCCTTTTCCAATACTTTCTCCAGTCTCCCTCTATCTTCAAGCAGTTTTTGACTGTCTCTAGGTAGAAAATAGTCGTGCGGCGTTCATCATTGTCAGGACATCGCTCCAAAATCAGATTGTAGAGCTGTTGCCAATGATGTTGCCAGTTACCCTGCTCCGGATGGAAAATTGCCTCAAATAAATTTCGCCAGAAAAACTCAATCGTGCCAATCTCCTTCAGATTTTCTGGCGTTGGTTTATCCCAGCCAGTATGGCGAGCGCGTAAATCACTAATCGGCGGCATATTTCCGCTCATAGATAACAAGGGGGGCTAAAATCACTGCTGCATATTGTACCCATACCCAGAGATAATGGGATGGTGGATGGCAATAGGGCAAGGGATAGGGGAAGCAGGGTCAAAATTCGTCTAACTCGCCCAACTAAAAAAGAGCGCAGCTAGGATAATCAAGCCCAAAAGCGCCAGAGGAACCCAGAGATTCGTCAGCTCGATCATTTGGTCGGGTTTTGCCGTTGGTTACGGGGATTGATCCATGAATGATCTCTAAAGAAACTATAAACCAAATTGTATGATGAGGACAAAGGATGACCTGTCCCGACCTAGTGATATGGCTGCGAGAGCGCACCGCCTTGAGCATTCTCTCCGATAAAATTTTACAGGCGATCGCGCCACGACTTGAAGCGCGAGTGGTGAATGCCTAGGAGTGTCTCGTCATCGAAGATACTTCTGTAGAGTATCTCTACATTTCGGGAAGAGCATATTAATACCATAAATTAATTTATTTGTCAAAACAATGGCGATAGTTTTTCGGGAATAAACCTTAAGTAGGGTAACTAGCGAAACCTCTATTTCCCTGGTTTTCCTGGGGGATTGGGGAGAAGTTATCTATTTATTCTTTATTCTGGAATCGCCATGAAGCATAGTGACTGGTTGCGCCTAACCAAAGAAGGTGAACGTCTTTGTTCGGTTCTCAGACAGCAGGGGTATCAATGTCAAAAACAACCTCGCCGTCTGGCTTGGAACGTCACTAAAGGAGAGGATTCTCATACATTGACCTATTTACCCGCACCTGTGGCAAGTTGGACAGTTTTACCCAATCAGGAAACTCCAGCCCGAAAACAACTGATGTTATTGGTACATAATGCTCTCAAACAGGAACGGTTAGACACCCTGAGCAGTAAGCCGGACCTTCAAGAACCCTTAGACTTAACCCGCCCTTGGGTGATCATCCGCTTATTGAATGATGCTCGTCGTTGTACGGTAGCCCGATTTTACAACCGTCAAGATGCCGAAGATCACCAACGTGTACTCAGTCGCTTTATGCGTGGGGCTGAATTTGAGGTGATTTTTGACCCTTATGAGGAGTGATGTCATTTGTCATACTCGCTTGCCTTGAGAAGCAAGCTACGTCATTGGTAGTGGGAGCATATTGCTCCCGACAAGCTAGTGCAGCGCTACGGAAATACTTTAGCAGCTGTGTCTATGCTTCTAAAGCAGGGGCAGCTGGGGAAGCTGGGGGAGCTGGGGGAGATAGTAGCTGTTCAGTTATTTCTGCCTTCTTGCACTAGGGAAGTAGGCAGAATGCCCGCACGAAAGAAACTTAACAAAAATGGGATGTTCCTGAGAGTTGACAGCACTGACAAAAAATGTCCAGTAAGGTTAGCAAGATCAACTAAGGATAGATGATTAATTTTACTAAGGGAGGACGGCGATCGCGCGGAGAGTATATTCGTTGGCTGATTAAATAGAAATGGTATCAGTTTAGCGATCGCCACTCATCTGGTGATCGTCAGTTTGGCTGATCCCCCTAGGCAATGGGGCAATTATAGCACCGCGTCAGGGGGCACGATCGCTTTTTTGAACTGAGTATCTTCATCAAGTCTTCATCAAACTTTGGGAACTTTTTATGAAAACTTTATAAAAACTACTGAAATAAACTGATCCTTAATCTTCATTAAAACTTTATAAAATAGAATGGCAATTTTCATAGAATCTTTACCCAAATGTTTCGGGATAAAAATATGATTAAAAAAAGACTTAATAAGTTAATCACTTCCACAGTTTAAACAGCTAAACCCGGAAACAATGAACAAGAATCTAAAGAAAATTGCCGTTGCCAGCGCCAGTACAGTTTTAGGTGCCACCGCAGCCCTCAGCCTCTCTATCCCCGCTCAGGCTGCTTTGATTGGTCCGGCTGAAGGTTTTAATGTTTTCGCCTTTGATGATATAGACCTTGACAATGTGGATGCTCACGGTAGGATAGCCGTTGGTGGCAATGCGAAACTGACTAATTTTGGAACGGCGACCAAGTTACCGGCTAACGGTGCAGGTAACACTCTAGTGGTTGGCGGCGACTTAAACTATAACGGAGGTCAGGTATACGTCGGTGATGTGGTGGTGGGGGGTAATGTTATCAGCGCACCCAGCATTCCTAATGGGACATTAAAATCAGAAACTCCCATCAACTTTGCTCAGGCTGAGCAATTCTACAAGAAGTATTCGACTCAATTGGGGGGTCTAGCTACCAACGGTACAGTTAACGATAACGGCTTTGGTCAGCTCACTCTAAATGGTGCAAGTTCAGGTCTGAACGTTTTTGAGCTTGATGCATCAGTTTTCGCCTCGGCAAATAATCTCAATATTACGTTTGATTCAAATTCGACGGTTTTGGTTAACGTAACGGGGAACCCATTCGATCTCCAGAGTGGTTTTCAAATGAATCTCAATGGTAATCCCAACGGTGCTGGTGCTAACCGGGTTTTATTCAACTTTGTTGATGCAACGCAGCTTAATTCTACAGGTTTTGCTTGGCAAGGCAGCGTTTTGGCTCCGTTGGCTGAGTACAATGAGTTCTCGAATGGTCATATTAATGGGCAAATGATTGCTCGATCAATTACGGGAAATGGAGAATACCATATCGTTGCTCCGAATAATGGAAACAGTTCGGTAGTATTTGACGGAGATTTGCCTGATCCAGAAGCTGTTCCCGAACCGCTCACCATTCTGGGTTCCGGTATGGCGTTAGGATTCGGTGCTTTCTTTAAACGCCAACAGTCCAAAAAGCAGAAGAATGCCAATTAATAATCTGAATTGATTAATTGGTTTGATTATCAGGCTGTGTCGGGGTAGGTTATCAACTCAAGGCTGAAACCCTTACTCAAGAAGAGATCCCCCCTAGCCCCCTTTTGAAAGGGGGGAAATATTGGGGGGAAATATTGGGGGGAACCATAAAATACAGCGTTTTTGGTAGTTAGTGATCTACACAGATCCCCGACTTCTTCAAGAAGTCGGGGATCTTAGTTAGATAGACTTGACTTGGGGCTTATTAAATATCCAGATCCGCTAAATCGAGTCGGGCGCCATAGGTTTCAATGAATTCCCGCCGAGGAGCAACCCGATCGCCCATGAGAACGGTAAAGATGCGATCAGCTTCAGCTGCATCTTCGATCTCCACCCGCTTCATTGTCCGCGTTTCTGGGTTCATCGTGGTATCCCAGAGTTGTACTGGCATCATTTCACCCAACCCTTTAAACCGTTGGATGGTGTAATTAGCGTTAGCGGGGAACTCATTTTGAACCAAGTTGGTGAGTTCGCGATCGCTATAACAGTAGTAATGATTGCGCCCTCGTTCTACTTTATACAATGGCGGACAAGCAATGTAGATATACCCCTGATCCACTAATGCTCGTTGATAGCGATAGAAAAAGGTCAGCAATAGAGTGCGGATATGGGCGCCATCTACATCAGCATCCGTCATAATTACGATGCGGTGGTAACGCAGATTAGAGGGGTCAAACTCCTCACCTTTGATACCCAAACCTAGTGCCGTAATCAGGGACTGAATTTCTGTGTTCTTGTAAATTTTGGCATCATCAGTTTTCTCGATGTTGAGAATTTTACCCCGCAGAGGTAGAATCGCTTGAAATTGGCGATCGCGTCCTTGTTTGGCACTATTGTGAACAAAAACGCCACTGGCTAGGGCAAAGTTATGGGTGTGGGGAACTTCAATATCGTAAACATCCACTCGTTTTTCTAGGCGTTCGATGGCAACAACCCGATGATTGTAGTTGGCAACAGCTTCGCGAGCGAGGGTTTCATCACCCTGGAAATAACGCTGACAGAACGTGTCAAATCGCAACATCGACTTATCACGAGTTTGGATGCGGTAGGCATTGTAGGCGTCAAGATCCAGTTGACCTTGCTCAATTTCAATTTGTTTTAGAGCTGCCAATGTTTTGCGATAGTAAGTTTGGTGCAATGTGGCTAAACGCTTGGTGCGAAATTCAGGTGTCCATTGCTCCTGTGTCTTTTCTCGCCGCCATTCCAGTAAAGTCTCATCTTGCCACTGTTGCTTGGCTCGCTGGGAATGAGATTCCCGTGCGTCAGGATTATTGGCAAAATAGTTATGAACCCGTTCAGCTTGAGCCAGACGATTGGCTTCATCACTCCAATAGTCTTGCTGTGCTTGGTTGAGTTGTTGGTGATTGGAACAGCGATAGCTTTCGTTGCTGTTATAGAACTCACGCCATTTAGCCGCCATGTAAGCTTTGTAGGTGTCCGAATCCCACTGGGCTTTTGCCTGTTCCGACAGAATTTGCCGCGTTTGGGGTTGCTGCATTCGTTGACTCATTTTGGCGCGGAACTCTTCGGTGCGACGAGTAGCCTGACATTTATCCACTACATCAGGGCGATGTAGGGTATGTTCTAAATGTTGACGATGCAGCTTCAAGTGTTCATCAGCCGCCAAACGCCGGATATTAGTGGGATTATTGTTGTGTTTGTTGAAATCAAGATGATGGCAGTGATCTCCATCGCCTAACTTATAGATACCCTGCCAGCGGTTATACCAATCAGCTAACAGGTGGGTAAAGAGCCAACTATGGGAGCGAGGATTCCATGTCAGCTCGTAACCGTCAATGGTAATCCCCGGTTCACTCTTGTCCGACAGCTTGCGATAAAGGGGCATTAGGGAATCTTCATGGGTGAGCAAGGCGGCGGCTTTGTAACTGCCATCTCGCAACATAAAGGGGTGATCCGGTGTACAAATCAGTGTTTCCCCATTATCCAGTGTCACCTGAATCACTTGGGCATTCGCCTTTGTCATCCGAGGGTTGATAATCCGCTCTAACCCAATCGTTCCATCATGGCGAATGGTGTAGCAAAAATGCTCTTTCCCCATCGCCTGTTCCGCCACAATGTCTTTGAAGCTGAGAGAACGCCCATCGGCTAAAGCCACCAGCGTATCGCCATCAAAACAACCGCCTGCACTATCCCCCTCAACAATGAAGATTTCGGATTCAGAGGGATCTCTAGAACTGCAATCGGCTAACTTACCCGGTAGGGGAGATGACTCCAATACAGACTTACGCCGTACCAACTCCCGCGCCCGACGCGCTGCTTCTGCGGCTTTAAAGGCTTGGATGGCTTTCTCTAAAACAGAATCAGCCACTTGAGGGCGAAATTCCAGGTACTCCGTCAACACTTCGCCAACCAGGGAATCAACGATACCCCGGACTTCTGTATTCCCTAGTTTGGTTTTGGTTTGTCCTTCAAATTCTGGATCAGGGACTTTGACGGAAATAACTCCAGTTAATCCTTCGCGAACATTCTCGCCGCCGAGGTTAGCCTCACTGTCTTTAAGTTTATTCCGCTTGCGTGCGATCGCGTTTAATGTCCGAGTCAGGACTGTCTTTAATCCCTCTAAGTGAGTCCCGCCATCAATCGTGCGGATATTGTTGGCAAATCCCAGCAGGTTATCGCTGTAAGCATCCACGCACCATTGCAGCGCCACTTCCACTTGCACATTATTCCGTTCACCCTGAACATAGATAATTTCTTGGTGCAGGGGTTCCTTCTCCCGGTTCATGTATGCTACATATTCCTGGATACCCCCCTCATAGTGGTAGCTGTCGATGCGTTCAGGAGAGATGCGGTGATCTGTAAACGTAATCCTCACGCCGCCATTCAAATAGGCAAGTTCTCGCAGCCGCCCTGCTACTGTAGAGTAGTCAAACTCGATCCCATTGCTAAAGATTTGTGTGTCCGGTTTGAACGTAACCGCCGTCCCCGTGCGATCTTCTTTACCGGGTTTGACAACTAAATCACCCATCGCAACACCACGTTCGTAGCGCTGGGTATGAACCCGTTTCTCTCGCCAAACCGTAACTTCCACCCATTCTGAGAGGGCGTTGACGACAGAAACCCCAACCCCGTGCAATCCGCCTGACACTTTATAACCGCCGCCGCCAAACTTACCGCCGGCGTGCAGCACCGTCATTACTGTTTCCAATGCTGATTTGCCGGTCTTAGAATGGGTATCTATGGGAATACCCCGTCCATCGTCGGTAACGCTAACGGAGCCATCGGCGTTGAAGTCAACTTCGATATGAGTGCAATAGCCAGCCAGCGCCTCATCAATCGAATTGTCTACAACCTCGTAAACTAGATGATGGAGTCCCCGTGGACCGGTAGAACCGATGTACATTCCCGGACGCTTGCGTACCGCTTCGAGACCTTCCAATACTTGAATCTGATCGGCACTGTAGCTACTTGTCATATCAGGGCTTCTCCAGTAAACGCTTTGAGCGGTTTATATGCTTTAAAATGACAAAACACTCAGAAATTCTAACACAAAAGGCTTATAGGCGGCTACAGGCTAGTCTGAAGAGATATTTATAGAGGGGATAGATCGGGCTTGGGGTTGGGCGGGGAGATGGGGGAGTTATCAGTTATCAGTGAGCAGTTATCAGTTATCAGTGATCAGTTATCAGTTATCAGTTATCAGTGAGCAGTTATCAGTGAGCAGTTATCAGTGAGCAGTTATCAGTTATCAGTTATCAGTGAGCAGTTATCAGTGAGCAGTTATCAGTGAGCAGTTATCAGTTATCAGTGATCAGTTATCAGTTATCAGTTATCAGTTATCAGTTATCAGGATCAGGGGGAGATGGGGGAGTTATCAGTTATCAGTGATCAGTTATCAGTTATCAGGATCAGGGGGAGATGGGGGAGAGAAGAATTTTTTCAATGAACAATCAACAATGAACAATCAACAATGAACTATAACAAAGATCCCCAACTCATTGTGATTGGTGGGGCGACGGCGACAGGAAAGTCGGGGCTGGCGTTAGAATTAGCGCAGCGATTAAATACCGTAATATTAAGCGCGGATTCCCGTCAAGTTTACCGGGAGTTTGATATTGGCACAGCTAAGCCTTCAGTAGCCGAACGACAGATAGTCCCCCATTACTTGATTGATATCTGCGCTCCCACTGAAACATTAACAGTAGCCGACTATCAGGAACAAGCCCAGGAGTTGATTGCGTCTCTCCCTTCGCCCCTATTATTGGTGGGGGGTACGGGTTTGTATATTAAAGCGATAGTCCGGGGATTAAAGATTCCCCGAGTTGCACCCAATGAAGACTTGCGATCGCAGCTTTGTTCTCTGGGTCAAACTCAATGCTATGAGTTCTTGCAACAAGTCGATCCCAGGGCGGCTGAGAAAATTCATCCCCATGACCAAGTGAGAACATTACGGGCATTAGAAGTATTTTACATCACTGGATGCCCCATATCCGAGCAGCAAGGCGAAAATCCGCCGCCCTATCCCATTCTTCAAGTTGGTTTGCAATGTCAAGACGCTGACGCTTTCACCCGCCGTATTGCCAAGCGCACTGAAATGATGGTGACAGCCGGATTAGTAGAAGAGGTGAAAACATTGGCGCAGAAATACGGCTGGGATTTGCCGCTTTTGAATACATTAGGATATCGGGAAATAAAACAATATTTGATGGGTGAGATGTCTTTATCCGAGGCAAAAGCGTTAACTGTTGTGCATACGCGACAATTTGCCAAGCGTCAGGGAACTTGGTTTCGAGCGTATCCAGAAATTGAATGGTTTGATACGGATAGTTCAGATTTAGTGGATAAAGTTTGGCAGCTTGTGCAGGAGTTTCTAGACAATGTATCAATTAACTTAAGCTAGGTTTGTAGTTGCGCTGTCTTCGCCATAAACCCTTGCATCGCCTACTATAAACCCTAAATAAGTGTGCCTTCACTATAGGTTTAATGAAAACCAAGAATGAAATAGTACCGGATTGCATCAAAGTTTGACGCGATCGCTAAAATTTTTTAGTATCAATTGATACAAACCTGAGTCAAAATCGGCAAGAGATGCAAAAATCGAATCCTTTGATGATCATTACGGAAAAACAGCCTACCCATACCTCTAACTTTCCCCTAAACTGTGATAGTGTTATCGCCCGATAAGGAATGATTGTCTGATGAGAAAGTTATTAAAAGGCGTCCATAACTTCCAAACCCACTACTTCACGAGCCACCGAGAACTCTTTGAACGCCTTTGTGAGGGACAACACCCCAGAATTCTGTTCATTACCTGTTCAGACTCCCGAATTGATCCAAATCTGATTACTCAAACTGAACCGGGAGAACTGTTTATTATTCGCAATGTGGGTAACATTATTCCACCTTATGGTGCCACGGCGGGTGGAGAAGGAGCGGCGATTGAATATGCGGTTGAAGCGTTAGGAGTTAAGCATATCATTGTTTGCGGTCACTCTCACTGTGGTGCGATGAAGGGACTGCTACAACTGGGAAATCTAACTGAGAAAATGCCTTTGGTACATGATTGGTTAAAATACGCGGAATCGACACGCCGGATTATTCAGGAAAACTATCAGGATGCTGAAGGGGAAGACATATTGAATGCGACGATTGAAGAGAACGTTTTAACGCAGATTGAAAATCTCAAAACCTATCCCTCGATTCATGCCAAAATGTATCGGGGTCTGATTAATATTCATGCTTGGGTCTATAAAATTGAAACGGGTGGCGTTTATGTTTATAGCGCGGAACGATGCAATATCCAAGCTGAACATGAGGAGGAGGAGACTCAAGAACCCGAAAACTCCTATCTATCGCCTTTGCTTCAAACTAACCGCTTCTAAAACGGCGCAGGGCGAGAATTGTTACGGTTAAGAGAGTTGGTCAAAACAAGGCTTGACTAATGAAGCAAGATATGAATAGTTGAAAAAAAGCCTTGATTCCCTGAAAATAGTATTTTATCAATCCCTTTTTAACGTTTGACTCAGGACAAGAGCGGGTTTTGTGGATAGGTTATCGGTTGCGGGTAAACTAAACAGCAAAACTCGCCCCTACCGTATAACCTTTGACGTTTAACTTTCTCCTAGCGGTACTCGTGAAATCTACATATATGACCCAAGCCAAGCCCAAACGGAACTGGAAACCCATTATCAAGGAATTTGAGGCAGTTATTGGTAAAAACGGTGTGGTTCGCCGCAAGGAGGAATTACTCACCTACGAATGTGATGGATTACCCAGTTATCGCCAACGTCCGGCGTTGGTGGTACTTCCCCGCACCACTGAACAAGTTGCTGCTGCTGTTAAACTGTGCGATCGCTATAATATCCCTTGGGTGGCGCGAGGTGCAGGCACAGGTTTATCAGGTGGTGCTTTACCAGTGGAAGATTGCGTCTTAATCGTCACCGCCTTAATGAAGCGTATCCTGGATATTGACCTAGATAATCAACGAATTGTTGTTCAACCTGGAGTCATCAACAACTGGGTGACTCAAGCCGTAAGTGGTGCCGGATTCTATTATGCCCCAGACCCCTCCAGTCAAATTATTTGCTCGATTGGCGGTAATGTTGCCGAAAACTCTGGCGGGGTTCATTGTCTCAAATATGGTGTGACCACAAACCATGTTTTAGGCTTAAAACTGGTGATTCCTGATGGGTCAATTGTGGATGTTGGTGGCACCATTCCCGAAATGCCAGGATATGATTTAACCGGCGTATTTGTTGGTTCAGAAGGTACCCTGGGAATTGCTACAGAAATTACACTGCGAATTCTCAAAACCCCAGAATCCATCTGTGTAGTTCTTGCTGATTTTACCAGTATAGAAGCAGCCGGTGCAGCCGTTGCCGATATTATTGGTGCGGGGATTATTCCAGGGGGAATGGAAATGATGGATAATCTCAGCATTAATGCGGTAGAAGATGTAGTCGCGACAGGGTGTTATCCCAGAGATGCGGGAGCAATTTTGTTGGTGGAATTGGATGGGTTAGAGGTAGAAGTAAGCACCAACAAAAAGCGCGTGACTCAACTGTGTCAACAGAATGGAGCGCGAACCATTACCACAGCCAGTGACCCAGAAACGCGGTTGAAACTATGGAAAGGACGCAAAGCAGCGTTTGCGGCGGCGGGACATCTGAGTCCCAATTATTTTGTCCAAGATGGAGTGATTCCTCGGACGCAGTTAGCGCAGGTACTTAAAGAAGTTGAAGCATTAAGTGAAAAGTATGGCTATCGGATTGCCAATGTTTTTCATGCTGGGGATGGCAATTTGCATCCTCTGATTCTTTACGATGAATCAATTCCCGGTGCATTTGAGCAGGTAGAAGAATTAGGGGGAGAAATCCTGCGACTTTGTGTAAATGCTGGTGGAAGTATTTCTGGGGAACATGGGATTGGTGCAGATAAGAACTGCTTTATGCCCGATATGTTTAGTGAAGCGGATTTGGAGACTATGAAATGGATTAATCAGGTGTTTAATCCCAAAGGCTTGGCGAATCCGGGGAAGGTATTTCCTACCCCTCGCACTTGTGGGGAAGCCGCCAATGCTCAAAAGTCAGCTCAGTTTAAGGATGTGGAACAGTTTTAAGGTTTGTAGTAAGTTTATAGTAAGCGCTTTAGCGCTATAAACGCTCGCATCTTACAACAAACCTCTAAGAGGTACTTATGTGGGGCGCAAGCCTTCATCCGTGTCAATTTAAGGTGAACACCCATGATAGTAAGCCTGTAGGCTATGTACCGTTACACCCTCATCCCCTAACCCCCATCCCCCCTAGCCCCCATCCCCCCTTTGAAAGGGGGGAAATATTGGGGGGGAATAAAGGAGGGTAAAAGAAGGGCGGGTTTAGTTACGCTAAGGGTTGTCTTCAAAACGTGATCAGTAAAACCCGCCCCTACACCCCAATAACTCCGCCCCCACTCCTTTGATATGAGCCACCAAGAATTCGCCAACAGTATCTTTCCGAGTTCCTATTCCCTAGTCCCAGTTAACTCTTTTCAGAGAAGATGTTGGCAATTTTGCTTAGGTTTTCTATGGGTTTTTGTACCCAGTTGGGGTGACTCCTATTGCCAAACTTTAGACACAATTCCAACCCCAATTCCAGAAATAAACCTGACGGCTCAATCTGAAACCCCATCAAACTCAGCCGCCCAGGAATTGGAGTTAAGTCCAGAGATTATTGAGAATAGTCCCGTATTACAACGCTGGTTACAAGACGTACCCAATGTTTTAGAGGAAATACGCCATGACCCCAGTTTTCGCACCCGCTTCCGGTTAGGCTATTCCCAGTTTCCCTCAACTGGACAAGCTGGGGGATTAAATATCGGTGTGGAAGATATATTTATCAATCGTAGCGGTTTCACTGTCAGTGGGGATTATCACACCTCATTTAATCGCGATCGCGAAGCTTATGGTGTAGACTTGCGGTACTATTTGCGTCCTTTGGGAAGTTATCTGAATGTCGCTCCCCTGGTAGGTTATCGCTATCTGGAGTCGAATAATTACACCACAGATGGCGTAAATATTGGTGTAAAATTGCAGTTAGTTTTATCTCGCACAGGTGCGGCTGATATATCTTTAACCCAAAGTTTTGTCTCCCCAGGGAGTGAGGATGAAGTCGGTTTAACCACCTTGTCGGTTGGGTATGCGGTTACCCCAGACTTACGCTTATCCACCGATATTCAGAAGCAAAACTCGACAGAAGAAAAAGATAGTCGAGTCGGGATTGTTCTGGAGTGGATGCCTTGATTTTCCAGCGTTAATATAACCATGTTGTAGAGAGGTTGCATGCAACCTCTCTACCAAATGATACCAAAACCGGGTTAGCTACCCCTGTTATAAACCAGTCCGCGCAGGCGGACTTTGTTTGTGTAGCAGCGATTTCAATCGCCTCCTCTTGCTTATAACTTTAAACTGACTATCTCTCCATCAACCAATTTTCCAAATCTTTTAGACTATCAAACTCTAAAAAATCTTCTCCTAAACTTTCCAAATCTTCAATAGATAAATCTTGAATTTGAATGCTTGTTTCCACAGAGATTTCTCCAAAACGCTTTTTAAGTAGTCGCAGGATTAATCGCGATTCTCCTTTTTGTTCACCTTTTTGTTCTGCATAAATTATCCGCCCTTTCTCATCTTGTAACATCATCCCCCGCCTATCCACTATATCTAATTCTTCCACTGTCATATTGGCTTGGTTAGCCAGGTTTAAGGCAAATTTTATTTCCGATACTTCACCTAAACTCTCAGGGATATCCTCCAACATCGCAGCTTCTCGCAGAAAATAAATCCACTTATCTGTCAAACTGTTTAACTCTGAGAGAGTTTTCTTAAATTTAGGTAATTCGAGAAAGATTAGCTGTAATTCCTGATTGAGAATCTCAAACTTTTTCTCTCTCTCCTGAAACACAAATTTATTGATGACATCCTCTGTTTTTTGAAAGAGGATAAAATCTGTAATAGTAACTGCCATAGCTGGATTAAGCCGGGGATAATCTTCTCCTTTGACTAGCTGATTGGCATAAGCTTTTGCCAAGTTATAAGCCACCCTTTTGTTGAAAGCAGCCATTGATGCGATTTGCATTTCTATTACCACAATAGAGCCATCAACTAAAACGGCTTTAACATCTAAATAGGTGTCTTTTAAGCTGAGTGTCTGACCGGGATTATAGGGGTTGACGATGGTTAAGTCTTTAATGACTTGATCTCCATCATAAACAATAGCATTCAGAAAGCTGATTAATATCTCTTTGCTTTGTTCGGAACCAAATATTTTCTTAAAAGCATAATCTATTTTTGGGCTGATAAATCTCATACTTTACTCCTTTATTTATCAATATTTATTTAATATATTTTATGCTGTACCTGACATAGTTTCATACCTGCCCTCATTACTCAAACGGCTCAATCAACGCTGCTACCGTAGTATCCGATACCTGATCAATCTCTAAAATGCGTGAGGCTTCTTGGTACAGATGCCCAATGGAACGACGGTAGGCTGGGTCATAGTGGTGACTGAGCAATTCTCCAACTAATGTATGCCATTGTTCGGTATCAATTAAACGATACCAGTGCTGAATTTTTTGCCCACCGTAGCGAAATTTCAAGAACCCTAGCTTGCGTTTCAATACGTCAGGATGGGTGATGAAGTGGGGATATTCTTGCAGCAGCCGTTCGATTCTAAGCGTTTGAGGGAGTTGAATTTCAATACAGTTCGCCTGCTTCATTTGTTGCCAAAGGGAGGGGGGCAAATAACGCTGTCCAATTTTATTGCTTTCGGCTTCAACCCAAATCGGCTGACTGGGGTCAAAGCGTTGTAATTCCAACAGCAGTAAGGATTCAAACTGTTTTTGCGCCGGTTGAGGTGTCGGTTGATTTTGCCACTGTTGACCCAATAGGGAACCCCGATGATTTGCCAAGCCTTCTAAATCAAAGACTTGGACGCCGCGTTGAGCTAACTGGTGTAAGATATAGGTTTTTCCGCTACCCGTCAAACCGGATAACACCTGAAACGTCAACTGGGGCGGTAAGGTTTCGAGTTGTTGGCGCACATAAGCGCGGTAGGTTTTATAGCCGCCCTCGATAACAGTCACTCGCCAGCCAATTTGATTTAAGACGCCAGCCAGACTATGAGAACGTTGACCGCCACGCCAGCAGTACACCAGAGGATGATAGTTTTTTTCTTTAGAGGCAAAGTGAGACTCAAGATGTTGAGCTATGTTGCGAGCAACGAGGGCGGCGCCCAGTTTTCGGGCTGGGAAAGGGGAGACTTGTTTGTAAAGGGTTCCGACTTTCGCCCGTTGTTCATCATTGAGGATGGGTAGGTTGATGGCGTTTGGCAGATGATCCTCAGCAAACTCACTGGGACTGCGAACATCAATAATTTCAGTATAGGTTTCTCTCCAGGGTGCTTGAGTGTATGTGAGCGATCGCGCCATGCTGATTTATCTAGAGTTGTGGATAAAGTCCCGATTGCCAATCTTTTCTAGTGTATCTGAAGCCTCAGGCGGGAGATTGACAGCCAGGGACTGGGAGCTTGCTCCACAGCATTCGCTATCGTGAATGAAAATGATCATAAGGGTGAGGGTGGGGCGTGTCCTACTTAATTTACGATCCCGATACTCCTAATAAAAAAGTTTATCAATTGAAGCTTGGTGTCAATACCATCGGGCGTGAGGACGATAATACTATCGTTATACTCCATGGGTATCTCTCCCGTCACCACGCCGAAATTATCCTTACCCCCGACAGTGCTACACTCAAGGATCTACAAAGTCTCAATGGCACGTTTGTTAACGAGTGTAAAATTGAGGAATGCCAACTGAAGGATGGAGACTTAATTCGCTTTGGTAGTGTGTTTTTCAAATTTGTGAAAACCATTCCCTCCCCTCGACAAAAATCCTTCAATGACGATACCTCGAATCTCTCGATTCTCAGACAAGTCGCACCTGAGCAAACTCGGATCACGATGCGAGATTTACTGCAACCGGATCAAGCTAAACACTCGGTTCTAAAACTACGAAACCAAGATGTCCAGCAGCGAGCGGTTAGTAAATTGCAAATTTTGCTAGAGGTGAGCAAACAACTTTCCTCTCCCGAAAAACCCGACCGACTGATGCAAAAAATTCTGGATCTGTTATTTGAGATCATGCAGGTTGATCGGGCAACTATTTTGATGGTTGATGAAAAAACTGGTCAACTTGAACAGAAAGCGGTTAAATTGCAATTCGAGAGTCCAGAAAATACTCAGTTTTACAGTAAATATATTACTAATTTTGTTCGCACTCAAGGCAATGCTATTTTAACAGATGATGCCCGAATTGATACCTTGTTTAATGATTCGGTTTCGATTCTCAAACAAGGGATTCACGCGGCGATGTGTGTTCCTCTCAAACCGCGAGATAGCGTTATTGGCGTCTTGTATGTGGATAATTTATCCCTGACGGATATCTATTCCGATGAAGATTTGGAGTTCTTAACCTGTCTGGCAAATCAAGCCGCGATCGCGATCGAAAATTCCCGCCTCTATACCCAGATGCAGGCGGAGGCGGTGATGCGGGATAAACTGGAACGGTTCTTTCCGCGAACGGTGAGTCGTAAGCTGCGGGAGGAAGGCAATTTAGAAATCGTTGATACGGAAGTTACGGCTTTGTTTGCTGATATTAGTAACTTTACCAAAATGTCGTCCCAAATGGAACCCCGGCAAATTATTGAAATGCTCAATGAGTATTTTCAGGTGATGGTTGAGGAGATTGTTTTCCCTTATGAAGGAACATTAGAAAAATATATTGGTGATGCATTGCTAGCCGTTTGGGGCGCTCCCTATCGCAAACCCAATGATGTAGATTTAGCTGTAAGAGCCGCTATTGATATGCAATGGGCAGTTCGCCGTTTAAATCAAGTGTGGGTTCAACGCAAAAGACGACCCATTCAAATTCACATCGGGTTAAATACAGGGAAAGTTGCGGCGGGAAATATCGGTTCAGCTAAACTGATTCAGTATGCTACGATTGGTGATACCACTAATGTGACAAGTCGTATTTGTAATTTAGCCAAACCTAATGAAATTTTAATCGCTCAAAGTACTTTAGATCAACTCAATGATCGAACAATTCCTGTGGAGAAAATGCCCCCAATGCGGGTAAAAGGAAAATCTCAACCCTTAGACCTGTATCGGGTGCTGTGGTATAAGATCCCTAGAGAAGATGGAATGGGAATTCATCCCAATTCTCCTTGATGTTGCGCTATATCTGACTCCCTCTAGGGATAGTCAGGAGAGTGTATCAGAGTTTTGTCTATTTCAAAAAGTAAGCGATGAAACAGGGGATCATATTCTTCTAAAAAAATATGACTTATAGGTCTTGACAAAATAAAAATGTTAAATGGCTTTACATTTTAACCCCAACCTATTGCCTCAACATCTGTATCTTAGGGACTAGATCTTTCAAAGTTGAGTTGCTATAGTATGAACGTAGCGAATGTTCAAACTTTGAAAAATAAGGTTTTAGACTATGAATGCACAGAATTCCAATGGTTCAGGCTATATTGTGGTCAAGACGGCAATGGGTGATCAAATCAAAGTGGTCAAAATGAATACGGAAAAATATCCCCAATTGGCGTCTCAATATGATATTAAATCTTTGCCTACTTCAATTTTGTTTATAGAGGGTGAACAAGCGAATCGGATCAAGGGAGTTATGCAAACTCCTAAACTGATTGAATATTTAAGAAAGTTTCTCTAACCTCTGAAATTGATTAAAGTTGTCTTTCAGAATAAATGGAGCTAAATAATAAGTTGAGAATTATTGTCAAAGTCCTTAAAATCGGTGGGATAATTATAGTTTTCATAGTAAGCAGTTTTGGGCTAATGATTATTTTAGGATTGATTTTACCTGCTGTTCTAGAATATAAGAGAAATCTTGCCTTTAATTATAATCAAGAAGGGGAAAGTTTTTATCAAAAAAGACAGTACGACAAAGCAATTGAAATTTACAGTAAAGCTATTAAAATTTATCCCAATTTAGCGCTGTCTTATTACAATCGCGGAAATTGCTTTTTTGCTCTAAAAAATTATCAAGAAGTCCTGCAAAATTATGATGATGCACTGAAAGTTAATCCGGGCTACACGCAAGTTTATAATAATCGAGGTAATACTTACTATCTCTTAGAGAGTTATGAGGAAGCGATTGCCGATTATACTCAAGCGATTCAACTGGATACTAACTATGAGCGGGCTTACTATAATCGAGGCAATGCCCACTATAAGTTAAACCAGTATCAACAGGCTCTGGCGGATTTTAAGCGGGCAATTGAAATTAATCCTGACTATGCCGAAAGTTATAATAATCTAGGAAATACCTATATCGCCTTAAGTCAATATAAGAAAGCCCTTGAAAGCTACGATAAGGCAATTGAGATAAATCCTAGCTATGCTCAAGCCTATAATAATCGAGGTAATGGATATTACTATTTAAATGATTTTGTTAAAGCGATTGGCAGTTATGCTAAAGCCATTGCTGTGGATAATCAGAATCATGAAGCCTATAATAATAGAGGCAATGCCTACTATGGGCTGCAAAAGTATAAAGAGGCGATCAAGAATTATGACCAAGTGTTGACGATTTGCCCTAACCATATTGAAGCGTATTATAATCGGGGGCTGGCTCAGACTAAACTGAGACAAAAACAAGAAGCGATCGCGGATTTGCAAAAAGCGGTTCAATTAGCGCAGCAGCAAGGAAATCAGCATTTGCTAGAGGTGATTAAAGACGCGATTGGAAAACTCCAAATGAATCAAGAGATTCCCAATGTTTTACCCAGTCAAAGCTAAACAGTGTTGAGTCTAAAGACGTGCTAGAGGGCGGGTTTAACTATTAACAGCCCCCAGATGTGACTAAACCCGCCCCGACTAAGTTTAAAGTTTGAATGTTTCAAGACGGTATTCACACAATTAGGATTAAAAAATGAGTTCAAAAATTCCAGCGATTGATTTAGTCATCGTCTCAAGACGCGATCGCGGGATTTGCGCCAATCTTAGAAGCGGTTATCTGCAATAGTCGCACCTTCAAAACTTTAGGCGTGAACTTGACACCAGGAACCGTTTATGTTCAGGATTATCAATCACATCAACTCAGCAGTCTCTATACCTTAGACTTAGTTACAGGTAACGCCAGATTAATCGGTGCGATCGCCACCTCAGTCGCCGATCTTGCCTTTATCGATTCCCAACTCTATGGACTCGATCAAGCGGATGACGGTCAAACCACATTATTGCTCAATATTAACCCAACCACTGGGGAAGCCACCGTGATTGGCGATGTTGGCTTTGCGGTTACAGGGTTAGCCTATCACCGCCAGCGCCAAACCCTCTACGCTACCAGTGCAAAACAATTAATTGCCATCAATCCCGCCACGGGTACAGGGACACCAGTCGTAACCATAAAAGATCGAGAACGTAACTGCGGCGAAGTCACTTTTGCGGCTGATGGCACAGCTTATATTACATTAATTGGTTATAACCGCCAGATGATATCAATCAAACCGATAACAGTGGCTCAGTTACCCTCTCAATTACTAAGAATCAATCGAATACACCTCCCCAAACCCTAACCGTTGACAGTAAACATAATTGTTATTTATTGGATACGGACTACTTAAGCAATCTTAAGCAATGGCAGAAAAACTATATTGACCTAGAACCGGGAACCTATCAAATTAAGATTCGCGAAGGAAATGCCAAATATTGGTCAGGGGAACAAAAATTTAAACTAGAACCCTAGGCAATTATTCAGGTCAAAGGCGGAAAATTTGTAACTGAACTCACAGGTATTCAGGTCGAAGAAAGCTGGCTGTCCCTGAATGGTTATAAAGACTTTATTGCCCTTGAAGTTGAAGAAAAGACAACGGTTTTCGGCTTGTTTTTAGACACCTATAAAGAGGATAACCAAGGGCAGATTATTCTAGCCATTGAACCCGTCAGTTTAACTCACTTAGTTGAAGAAAAAGAGAAAGTCAAAGAAAAGGTGGCATCTGATTCAGATTCATCCCCCCAAACGCTGTCAGAGGAATCCGCCAACAAAACCGACACTAAAGTTCATGACTATTACCGCCCCGAACGTCCAGTTTCTGTGAATTTAGGGAATTTAGCCACGTTAAGTTTTGACAGTTTTGGACGTGATCCGGCGAGGGATATTGTCTGTGTTACACCCGTTCGCACAGTGGTTCGGCGGGAGCAAGAAATCACGATTATTCGCAAAATCAGGAAGGTTGAAGAGATTGATGCTAGTCCGGCTTGCCCAGTTAATACAACTCAAGTTTCCCAAGTTCAGCAAGGCGGTGAACTAACCGTCAAAGCCGACTATTTTGTCAACCCCTCTGATGCCCCAGGAGACTTACCCCGTATTACTAATGATCAGGGCAAAAAGATACGAGTAGAAGTAACAGCTTTTGGTCAGTGGAATTACGGAAAAGAAGAAGGAATTTTGGAATCCGTCACTGGCAAGGGCAATTTGAATCTGAAAAAGAAAGAAGATGCCGAGAACGATATGCTTTTTAAAGGAATAGCACCAGCGGCACTGGTAGCGTTCACCATTCAGGGGAATGAGTATCAATGTAAAGCCTACGGAGATAAGCAGACGTTTGAACTCAATCCAGGCGAAACGGTATACTTTATTAACAATGATCAGCCAGGTTTCTATCAAGACAATAGTGCATCTCTCACAGTTAAATGGATGTGGTCATTTGTCTAACCCAATCAACGGTTACCAACTTTATGGGTGATCCAACAGATTGAAAAATTTGCCACTGTGGTTGTACTATTTCTCTTTAGCCGATGGCGCTAAAGCGCCGGCTACGAACAGCGCCATCTCACAAGCTAATGCTGCCGATTTGACATCCTCACCGCCCTACAAGGAAGGTGATTCCCTACCAGTCGAACAGCGTTAACTGCACGTACTCTCGGTGGGTTGACGGCTCACCACACACTGCCTCAACTGAGGTCTTACACGCGCTCCCCATCCGTTTATAGTCGTGGGTATGCCCTACCCCGACTTTTAATTTAAGTCCTGCTTGCTCGATATTGACTGAGGCATTACCCGCATTTCTCACAAAAGGCGTGATTGCGAATAGCAGAAACCTTACCAGACAAGGATTTAAGCCCATTTCTTCACCCCCAGTTGCACAGAACAGTGTGTTGCGCCTTCAAGCCTCTGAATAATCATTTTTCTCAACCT